>DATBHO010000142.1:0-2259 GCA_036557405.1 Nitrososphaeraceae archaeon | reverse complement strand
ATCTTTAATTATAACCTCAACCTTAGTCCTAGGAATATATTTTGGAGTGTAATGAGCAGTACCCCTGCCAATTGCAACAGATTCTGGTTTCACCTTTCCTCTCCCCTCAATTTTGTAGTGGCTCATTCCGCCTGTATTGGCACTCTTCAGGATTTCACTAACATCATTTAATTTTCTATGTGGTATTATTATCTCAAGTTTCTTCATGCAGAAATTGATGTTTGGTCAAACTAAAAAAACTTGTCCAAGTCAGAAACTAAATTATCTATTAGTTCAAATCTTTCCTAATTTGATAAATTCAATAGTCATCGGTCCATGTACCTTACCTGATCGCTAGAACGCCTGTAATCGAACTCCATGATGAAATACAGTTACAGGATGCTTTGATTTAGTATGCTAATCAAACTGAAAATGTAATTTTGACTATGTTGTATATAGAAGGTTATGACTCATTAAAATCCCATTCAAATTTTGTAACACTGTTGCCGTGATGGGTTAGGTTCTGCTAGAGTTGCAGCCAGAAGGGTTGTCCATATTAAAAATCAGTGGCTGCTCCTGCACTATAAGGCGAAGCCTTTATAGAAACGACATAATCAATGTCGTTTATCCGTTTTAACAAATCCAAATTTAGTTTGTGGGTAACAACAATCTCAGTTCCATTAATGTAAAAACCTGGCGCCATTCCTGTTTCTCTCATTATAACCTCCCTAATGGCTTCGGTATTCTGATCAGGCTTTATGATTGTCTGAAGTGTATAGAGTGGATTCTTATCGCTCTTCTCACGCAAAATCAGGCCAACCACTGTTCTAGGATCAACTTTTGGAAATACTGATTTTAAAGCCTGATCCAAACTGTCGAATTTTGATATAACATCAGATATATCCATACTCATCTATCTTGATATTTGGGTAATGATGAATAAAAAAAGCTTTTGATCTATTGGTAACTCTTTTGACTTGTCTTTATTACTAATTGAGAACTAGGTTTTCGTATTCCACCGGTTGGCGGTTCTAGTGGAGATCATGGCGGTCATGGCCACGTAGGCGGATCAGGCGGCCTACCAGTAGTCGATACATTAAAAGCAACCACTATCTATATGATACTGACCATCAGTTCGGAACGGGTATTCAAGTATTACATAATTGCAAGACCAGTATTTAATGTGAAAATTCAAATACATTGAATCATAACTTTTGTGGAGTGGTAACCAGCTTTCCGAACAGTTGTGATTCCATCATTTTTATGTGACCCGTTACCATATCTTCGAAAGGATAAACCGTATCTATTATTGCCTTTATTTTTCCTTTACTTGTCCACTTAATTACCTTTTCTAATCCTGCGCGTGTTCCTTGAGTAGCTCCGATAAGATTAAGTCCTTTAAAGAAGAGATATCTCAAATCTAATTTTGAATCATATCCTGTTGTTGCTCCAGTAGATACTAAGGTACCACCAATATTTAAGAGACTAACTTCTTCTGCAAAAACAGATTTTCCTATATGTTCAAAAATAATATCCACACCTTGATTATTTGTTAAACTTCTAACTTTCTTGTACCAACTTGGCTCTCTATGGTTTACGGCATGATCAGCACCTAATTTAAGACATTTATCCATTTTTTCTTGTGTACCAGCTGTTGCGATAACATCACAATTGAACAACTTTGCAATTTGAATGCCTGCTATTCCCATACCACTTCCACCTCCCATAATCAAGACCGTTTGTCCTGGCTGAATATTAGCTCTAGTTACTAACATATGCCAAGAAGTCATCCCTACCATAGAAATGGCCGCTGCATCTTGAAAAGAAAGATTATTTGGAATTTTGAGGACATTGACCTCTGGTAAATATGTATATTGGGCAAATCCACCCCATAAAGGGCCAGTTTGAAAACCCCATACCTGTCTTTGACGACAGTCATATTCTTTGCCCGAAGTACATGCATTACATATTCTACATGTTAGATTAGGATATCCTACTATTCTATCTCCTTTTTTTATATCTAAAATATCTTCTCCAGTGTCTACCACAGTTCCCGAAATATCACTTCCAGAAATGTGAGGAAGAGGAATCCTGATTGGTTCTCCCCAAATTCCCCACAGATCATTGTAATTATAGGAGGCTGCTTCGACTTTTATAAGAACTTGATTATATTTGATTTTTGGGATTTCTATGTCTTCTATATTTACAACTTTTCTTGGATCTTTATTATGTTCACGATAGACAGCTGCCTTCATATAACTATAAGAAAACAATATGAAA
>DATBHO010000141.1:0-8662 GCA_036557405.1 Nitrososphaeraceae archaeon | reverse complement strand
AAAATCTTGTTAATATTATCCATACTGAAAGTGATTATCATACCAGTATCAATGTATTTTGTTACTAATGAAATTGCTCCCAAATATGCATTGCCAGTACTATTATTGTCTGGAATTTCTACAGGACTCGGGGCTCCATTTGTTACCAATTACGTAGGAGGTAGACTTTCTATTATTGTCGGAATGGTAATAGTCACTTCGCTTGTCGTTCCCTTCTTATTGCCAGCATTAGTCTATATTTTTTATAATACTGAGTTTTCTATTCCAGTATTTGATATGGTTTCATTACTAGTAATATCCCTAATTGTTCCTCTAGTGGGGAGTGGAATCATAAAAAGATATTTGCCCAAATTAGCAACCACTATAAACAAGAGTTCATTGCCTATATCTATCTTTTTAATGGATTTAATTAACTTCGTAATATTTTCTAAATTTTCAAGTTATTTCTATCTGGAACTTTCGTTTGTTATTACTACAACTATAGTTGCCTTTGTATTATTTGCGGCATTTGCAATTATAGGTTATCTCGTTTTGTATCTCATGAACAAAGATTCATCAACGAAGGACAAAATTTCAGGGCTTATAGCCCTAAGTTATGTAAATAATATTTTGGTAACTGTTTTTGCACAACAATTCTTTGGTTCACAAGTGGCAGCACTTGCTGCATTTTACAATATGCCATACTATATGGGAATTATTTTTCTAAAAATTTTACACTCAAAATTAGTTAGGGTTAGTAGTGAGTAACGAAAATATAAAATAATAATCGGATTCCATATCATATTAATAACCGAAGCCAGACAAACCAATTATTTTATGGATAGGCCTCTCATACATAAGGTGTATATAACGAGAAAAATACCAGAACCAGGACCATCAATATTAAAAAACCGTTTTCAATTTAATATGAATCCCAGAGTCGATGTACTTGGGAGGGAAAATTTAATTAAAAATGTTAGAAACGTCTACGCCCTAATGTGCATGTTGGGGGACAAAATCGATTCAAGTGTTATGGATGCAGCAGGGCCGAATCTTAAAGTAATAAGCTGCTATAGTGTCGGATACGATCACGTAGATATTTGTGAAGCGATAAAAAGGAAAATTATAGTTACAAATACTCCAAATGTGCTTGCTAATACCACGGCCGATCTCACGTTTTCTTTAATTCTGACAGCGGCTAGGAATTTAGTGAATGCAGATAGACATGTAAGAGATGGAGATTGGAAATTTGGATGGACACCTGATCTCTTTCTTGGATACGACGTGCATGGAAGTACTTTGGGTATAATCGGTCTCGGAGAAATTGGCACACTCGTAGCTAAACGTGCAAGAGGATTTGATATGAAAGTAATTTATCATAGTAAAACCCGTAAACGTGACATAGAATCAGAACTTGATATTACTTATGTTTCATTGGACGAATTGTTACAACGTAGCGATTTTGTCTCTATTCATGTATCATTAAATAAAGATAGTTTTCATATGATAGATAAATCAAAAATTAAATTAATGAAAAAAACTGCTTTTATTATTAATACCTCGAGGGGTAAAGTAATAAATGAACAAGATTTAATTAGCGCCCTAAAAAATAATATTATAGCAGGTGCTGGTTTAGATGTCTATGAAAATGAGCCTATTTCCAGATCTAACCGGTTAACTCAATTACCACAAACTGTATTGTTACCGCATATTGGAAGTGCCACTTTTATGACCCGATCCAAGATGGCAGAAGTTGCAGCCAGTAATATTGTAAACTTTTTTAATGGAAATGGGATGGTTCACAAAATAAACTAGGTTCAATATTGTTTCATGCGGCAGTAAGGTAATCTAGATGTAAGAGAAATCAGCTTAAATCTAAGGATAATTGCTTTATGGTTCCTTTACTATCAGTATTCTTTGCTAATTGGTAAAAATTAGGAGTCGCTGATAATTTATTATCTTAGAATGTAAAGGGAATTTTCATCTAGTTATGTTTGTGTTTTCTATAATCTGCTTTCTTCTCATGCTCTTCTTGAACATGATGAAATCTGTCCTTTTCATGAATAAACTGCTCGCCACATTCTCGACATTTTATAATTGGATGATGGTGAATTTGTCTCATGTGAAGAATTAATTCCTCATTTGTCATGAATTTCAACTGATCAATTTCGCAGACAAATTTTGTATGATGAGATAATTTCAGGTTGTCAGTAAAATTTTCGAATATTGCACTACCTTCTTCACTGTGTACATTTCTTATATGTCTCTTTAGCTTTTCCTTGTCCTCGAATTTCGTGTTACAATATTTACAGGTCGAAAGTTTAGGCTTATTGTCAGTTTCATGATGGCCAAACCATTTCATAAATAATTTACAAAGCAATCCCTTCATTAAAGTTATGCCGAGTTTCTCACCAGATAGCTAACCTATTCTTAATTATTAAAATAATGCCAGTTGGGTATATTGATAGGTGTAGATATGAATTAGAATAATACTATTTCTATCCATTGTATTCCGGGTTTAAATCGGTCTCTCCAGGCATAATTATGGTAACAATTTTGAATATTCATGACATTCCTAAGTTACTAAGATACTTCAAGAAATACTTATCATGTAGTTTCTTTAAGTAGTTAAATGGTAATTTTTAAATCAAGTATGACTATGCACAATACTTCAATAAATTTGTCAATAGCAACATTTGTTGGCCTATTTATATCAGTTTTGCTTGTCTACCTACCTGCCACCAATCAGCACAATGCATACGCTGAATTATCTTCGCCTGATAATAACAAAACGTTATTGACTACGGGATCTGCCACAACCCATACAAAACCTGATAAGGTTACTGTATCACTAGGTGTGGAAACTACCAATACCAAGGCAAAAGCTGCGCTGGCCGCAAATTCTGAGTTGATGAATAAGATCGTAAGTGCTCTTAAAATAGGAGGTGTTAAGGAAAATGAAACAAGTACGTCGTCATTCACCATAACTCCAAACCGTGACTACACTATAGATAAGAACCAAGGTAAACTAATTGGATTTACTGTCAGCAATTCTATACAGATAGATAGCAACAATATAAATAAGACATCAGAATGGATTGATACTGCAATTTCGTCGGGTGCAAACAATGTAAATAGCATTTATTTTAGTCTGTCAGATAAGAAACTTGATGATATTAAGAAGGAATTGTTAAACAAAGCCATTGAAAATGCAAAAGAAAAGGCTGATATTGCTGCTTCAGCATTAGGGCTTAAAATAGTAGGAATTAGGACAGTAACTATCGATCAACCAACACCCATCTTTACAGGGCCAACCTCATATGGTACTGAATCACTCAAAAATCAAGCATTTGCACCATCTACTCCAATAATGACTGGGGAACAACAAATATCCCAGAGCGTTAACATCGTTTATCTCATGGGATAATAAATTATCATATTTTTTTGACCCTCAGCTACGTAGCCTTGATAATAGAGACACAGAATTAAGCCTAGATATATATACAATATTCTACAACTGCTTATCTAGTTAAGGATGTCATACTATAGACCACCTCGTTTTCCGATTGCTAATAAGTTGAAAATTGCAGCCGCAGTTGTTACAATAATTGTTATTATAGTCATAATGGCCGAATCAATAGTAATTGTTGAAGCAGGTCATAGGGGAGTAGTGCTTTACCTTGGAGCAGTTGAAAATAGGGTATTAGGAGAAGGTGTACATTTCATTGCTCCTTTTCTAGAACAAGTCGTTCCAATGGAGGTAAGAACACAAAAGTTCCAGGCAGAAGCAAGTGCTGCATCAAATGATTTACAAGAAGTGCAGACTGTTATAGCGTTAAACTATAGAATTGATCCAGCGGAAGCAAATAAGATATATCAAACACTGGGCGCTAATTATGCGGATCGTGTAATATCCCCAACTATTCAGGAATCGGTCAAAGCCAGCGTAGCCAAATTTAATGCAGAAGAATTAATCACAAAGAGAGAAACGGCAAAAAGTGTTATTGCTAATGCGATAAGAAGTACGCTTGCTGCAAATGATATTCAGACACAAAACGTATTTATCACTGACTTTAAATTTTCCGATGCTTTTGCTTCACAAATAGAACAAAAAGTAGTAGCTTTTCAAAAATATCTTACTGAACTAAATAATCTAAGGTCTGTTTCGGTAGTTGCAAATCAATCGGTTGCCCAGGCTGAAGGACAAGCAAGAGCAACTGCTGCCAAGGCAACTGGTGAATCACAAGCAATAAAGATTATCACGAGTCAATTAAGAGAAAGTCCAGAATACCTCCAATGGCAGGCCATATCAAAATGGAATGGACAAATGCCGTATGCCGTAGGGACCGGCGGCCTTCCATTCTTCCAGCTACCTTTGCCAAAAGTGCAAAATCAAACCCAAGCTCTTGCTCAAAGTCAATAATTCTCAAATCTTATTTTATAATATCACTATTGATACAAATACCGCATAAGGTGTTATTTTGGTTAACTCCAAAATTTCCTAATCGTAACGTGCACACTTTTGGAACTTTAACAAGGACATTTAAGATAAATGCCCAGTTATTTTTAGTCCGCTAGTTCTGGTGAATACTAATTTAGAGTGTCACCGTCTTAAAGGTACATTTAAGATAAATGCATAGTTATTTTAAGTAGTCAAATGCTCGAGAGTATTAATTTAGCATGTCACCGTTTTACAGGTACGGGTTTAAAGTCACAGTTTTTAACTGGTTTGCCCTGACGTGGTCCGGGATGCCAATATCCAACCTACTAGGCAATATTCATTGATTTGAGGTTCTCATATGATTCTCTAAGTATTAGGTACAAATCCTTCATTGATGGTTCGAGCAACGAATAGGAGAGGTAGAAATCCTCAGCCTCACGTAAGTATCTTTTAATTTTGTTCTTTACCAAGTTTCCATCTAACTTTGAAATGTTGCTAATGAATCTCATATTATTAGCTCTATCTGCCAATTTTATAACTTTGACATCATAGTCAGCAGAGCTTAAAATTTTGCAGTAATCATGGAATCTGGCCAATTGCCTTTGTTGATCATCGTCTCCAAGAAAGTTTTCAAGCGGCTTTATCTTTAGATCGATACAAATCTCATAGACCCTATTACCAAATCGGTACTTGAGGTATGCATCAAAACCATATTCTTTAGTTTTGTACAAATCAAGTATTCTGTCATTATCTTCCATCACATCGTGTAATATTGAAGAAACTATTTCAACACTAGTAATATTACGATTAACTGTGAGATAGTGTTTTACTACGTCCCTTGTTACAGGCCAAATATGTGTTTCAAGAAATGGGGATTGATTGTCTTCTCGTTTTATCCCATCATGTATCTCAGTGGATACATCCATTGCAGTAATAACATAATCATCAATTCTTATCCCGCTTTGAACAAGGAAATTTTCTAGCTCTTCCCTTTTGAGAAAATCCTGATTTTTCATTAGTCCATACTTAGCAGCTGCACAACAAAAGGATTTCTTATTTCAGGCTATAGTAGGCGATGTCTAGACCTAATACATACTATGAAAAGTTCATTTGAGAAAAAAATTTGAAACAATCGAAAATATTGAGATTGGTTACCGCTAAATTACTAAATGACAGCTAATGCATATGTTATTTCATATTCATCTTATCGATAGCCCTCTTCTTCTCCTCATTCAATTCATCGAGTGAAATGCTATTTGCTAAAATTACAGTTCTGCCACCTTTGTCAGTATCACCTTCAGTAAATATGGCAGCATATTTTGACGATGACAAAATCTTAACAACCGAATCATCTTCGGGTAGACTTAGTTCTAACTCTCTGACTGGTATGACCGATCCGTAATTATCAATATCTAGTTCAACAACTTTAATTTTATCGGCTTTTATCTCTTCTATTTTTACTAACAAAGTACACCATATTATTCATCATTCGCCTACTTAGGTATTATCAGCTTGATTGCCCTACGAATTTAATAAAAATAGTATTCTATAAACCATTGATTTAGACATAATTAGAAGGTTAATATTCACAAAAATATTCCCAATATTGTAATACGGTAACCAAGATCATATAAATGACGAGTTGAAATTCAAAAATTTTACAAATTTTCTAAAAATTAAGCTATATCATATATTTGTAAGGATAATCTTATTAATGATATTCACTCTATATCACTAATGCTAAAAATAAATTTTCAACAGGATATTGCGACACTAATTCCGATAATTGTGACTTTAAATACAATATTTGTTTCTGGTTTCATCGATCTCGACTCTACTGGTATCGTTCTCTCAAATTCAATTAGTACATATGAAGAAAAGACGACAAAATTATCAAGATTACCCTCTAGTCAATGGTGTAGAAAATGTTCCTCAGATTCATTTTATCTAGAAGATACTATTGAAGTTACACCTGCCTCGAGTAAACCGACATTATGTGAAATATATGTATGCGATAGCTGTGGGCAGAAAATAGAACATTGGAAATATTATGAAGAATCTCATTCTCCTTAAAATTAATCTTGGTTCCGCATGATTAATAGGTAATATTATTACTCCCTGGAGAGTCCAGTAATCAAAGACTGTTGAAGATAATATTAACAATATAAGATGTAATTACGAATTTTACAGGAGTTTGAATATTCTAGTTATAGAGCAATTAGAAGTTTAATTGGTGTTTCAGATCAATAATTGTATTATTCAATTGTTTATTGATTTGCTCGTAGGTTTGTACTTGCTTCTTCATTTCGGCTAATTGTTGATATAGTTCTTCCTGTTTCCACATGGTTTCAAATATAGTAACATATGAAATAACAGTTGATCTGATGGAAGAAAACAATGCTAGTCCCATAGCCTCATAAGAGGTATCTTTGGTATCATCCTTTAATTCAACATATAACAAAAATTTACTATCAACTAATAGAATAGAAGCTCTAATTCTTAGTGGCTCTCCAAGATTCATAATTATTATATTCCATTCATCTCTGAATGTTTTTGAGATTTTATTAATATCATCATCATATGGAGTAAGAATTCTTATTTTTAATTTATTATTCTTCCTCCTCATTTCCTGTAATTTAGTCAGCATACCCATGCGTTCTTGTCTGTGGAAAGCATTAGACGTTGAAAAGAGCCCTAAAATTTCACTCTCCGATGACCATGCTAACTTAGAACCTAACTCTTGTACTTGAACTGGGTCCTTTATAATTTCAAAACTTTCATTTTCATCTTTATCCATTTTAGGCTTCATTTTGCCAAATTCTTGTTCCTTTAGCATAAGACTAGCCAAAATAGGATTGGAAATGTGTTGCTCATCATTACAAACGGATGTTCTGAATTCATCGCCATACAAGCTAGCCAGTTTTTTAAACATGCCCATACATTCCTCTGAATTAAAAAAGTACTCATTTCCATCTATTTTTTCCTGTAATGTCTTATTTTTTGTAAAAGATTTACCACATAATGCACACGTAAGCATTTTACTAGGATTCTTACTGTTTAGGATTTCATTCAACTAACTATTGAATCTAGCAAAGTTATTTAAAAGTTTAATCAAATATAGCAGATATTTGTAAGATTTGTGTGAAAACTCAACAGCTTTTCAAATTATCTATTTCAAATTTGAGAATTCTATCTCAATATTTCAAATATTGTACAATCATTGAGGTTGACTAATGTTCTAATTTTTTTTACTAGATGATTTCAAAAAACTGACTATTCGTTGTAAGTATATTTCTGCTCTCTTTACCCCATGGCATTAGCCTCAATTCATGAAAGCGAACTGACAGGAAGTCAACCAGTAAATACCCAAAATTTTACTGTTGGACAAAGTTGGGGAGCTTTAAGAAAAGCTTGGAAAGGGTATCGAATTGCGAAGGTGCAAAACGACGATACCAAAATGACAGAGTATGCAACCAAGATTAGAAAAATTCAGGGCGAATTAAATATCGCCGTATCCTCATTCCCTAATTTGGGAATTTCCTAATTTTTTTTACGCACCAAAATATTGAGTTTCCATTAATTTCTCTTAACTTTATTTAGATCTTGAAAGTCATCTTTGAAAAATCGATAAAATCCTTTACTGTTCCTGCCTTACCATACAGGTAACAGAGTTGAACTATATAACATCCAAATTTAACCTAACCATGAAATTATTGATACCATGATTAGAAAATTGACAAGAGGCTTTAACATATATGATTGAATGAAAAGTCATTACAAATTGCCAAATACGTAAAGACATTTCGGAACATCGAAAACTGATATTAAATAAATACATAGGTAATTGTAAATCGATGGGGCGTAGCTCTGGTTAATTACTTTTTCTCTTCCGGTTTCTCTTCAATTAATTTGTATTTTTTTAGCATCTTGTATGCTATGAATACTAGTAAAGCAATAATGGAAAAATCTATTATGTTTGAAATAAGATCGCCGTACTTGAATTCCAAGGGCGCACCGTATATACTATTGATAGTTGAAGACATGTTATCTAGACTTCCGGGTAACACCAGACCAATAGTGGGGTCAACAATATCTTTAACAAACGCGGTGACCAATTTATTTACTGCTTGACCTATAACAAAACCAATTGCTATACCAATTACTCCAAAGGCTATAAGGAAAGCAACATACTCTTGTCTGAATGATTTTTTCTTTGGAGGAGGTTGTTCTGTCACGGTTACA
>DATBHO010000140.1:0-3796 GCA_036557405.1 Nitrososphaeraceae archaeon | reverse complement strand
CAACACATCTTACCGTACGCGAGTATATGTCCAAGAAAGTACAATCTGTAGCACCTGATGAGACAATACATATGATTGCTATGCTGATGGCTACCTACAAGATATCTAGGATAGTTGTGCAAAAACATATGAAACCAATTGGTATTGTTACCGCTAGAGATTTTTTACCCCTAAGTCTGATTCATGGGACGGGCTCATTAGGAAAATATTGGACAACACATAGTGAAATGATTATGACTAGAGCACACCAAAAGTCTTTCAGAAACGAAAACGAGGGGCAATGATCTAGAGTAAGGGAAGAGTTCGACAGATCTAAAGTGAACTATCTTTCCTTATCATCTGAGGATTTGATAGTAAAGTAATGTAGAGAGAATCCCACCTATAAGGAGGGCGACACAACCATAAATAATCAATAACCTTGCCCTTCCCATTAGAACATTGAATTAAAAGTTACTATAAATACTTTCTATTATCTTAACAATATTTCATTACAAGCACTATATCGTCGTAAAATTATTTTCTAGATGTAATATAGTAAGTGCAAATATAAAAATTAGCCAGAAATAAAATCACTTACCAGATTGATTTGTCAACAGTGTATCTGCGTCATCAAGATTAGAATTTATTCTGTCTATAAGCTGCAAAACACCAGTAATATTGTCTCTCGTCTTTACTAAATCACGTAACTCTTCTCTAAGCATCAGCTCTGTTTATTGCATTAAAGTATCATCTGATGCAATAGGGATCGCATGTCAGAAATTATTCGTATTGGATCCCTTTCTGTTGTGTCGGTCCCCAGAGCATAAGAAATAGAGGTAATTCCTATTCCTTGGCAAAATATCAATGTGACACTTAATGACAAGAATACTAATTCAGATATCATAGATTATTTTACAAGCTCTCAATTAATTAAATGGTGTTTGGGCTTTCCCGATTCAATCCGTGTTATACCAGCAAATTTACAAATGAACATCAAGCAAAATCAGGAACTGGTCCAATCCTATTAACTTGTTCACTGCCTTATGTCCGAGATTGGGTGAATGACCATCCTTTTAAAAATGAACCAAATGCAAGGTTAATTTGCAACCTGAACAATGGCTCACCAATAACTTCCAGATAATATTGATAAAATTATGAAACAATTAAGTGAAAGAATAATTCGTTTATTGGAAAAAGGTGAAATTAGTAATCCTGAAATATGGGTTGATTTGGATCTTACTTTGTGGCCATCATAGGGAATAAATTCCAAGAAGGAGGTAATCCGACCAATGCATGATGACAAAACTACTAGCGTTACATCTATAATGACCCCTCCTACACTCCAAACTGCTGACCGTTCAGACAATGTTGATACTATTATAAGGACTATGACAGTAAAAAATAAGGGTTCGGTAGTTATCTTGAATGAACTTAAACATCCAGAAGGAATTATCACCGAGAGAGATATTGTTAGAAGGTTAGTTTTTGAGTCTAAAGATCCGAAACTCACCTTTGCCTCAGAGATAATGTCTTCTCCATTGATTTCGCTTAACGACGATGCCTATATTTACGATGCGGCATTTGTTATGACTAAGTATTCAATTAGGCGACTTCCTATAATTAGAGATAATGTCTTGTTAGGAATAGTAACTGCAACGGATTTAGCACGTAGATTGTACGAAGAAAATAGGAAAGATCCTTGTTTACACGCAATTGCCAGAGCTAGATTCTTGGAAAAAACTGCCTGATATCTTGGATATTTGTCGACTCGGTGTATATTGAAACGCAACTCAAATTTAAATACCGAATCAAGTAAAATTGAATAGGTAATACTAGAATGAGCCCAACACTTAAAAATCTATAAAATAAAAAGTAGTACGTTCAAACATTAGAGTTCTAGTAATATCAGTTCCACCGAACCCGAGTAATATTGATACTATAATTAGTAAAGATATTCAAGGCTTAATTTAATATTTAAATGTAACTGCAAATATTTAGCCAGGTTCTAGGACAATCCAAGCACACATTTTTTTGCTAATTCTTCATTTTCTAGAGTTATTAAGTCACATTAAATTAACATACGTTAATAGTTAATTGAATACAATCAACAAGCAAACATTGATGATATAGATATTGTTCTTTAGTAGATATCTCCATTTATGACTACATACACTTATTATAATGTACTTTAACTTGAAATACGTTACCAATTCAATGTATAGTTGCATCACGCACGATTTGCATGACACAAGCATTTGTCTAAGATGATTTATTAACCTGCATAATATTCATGTTTGATCATATACTTAAATACTAATTTCACAATTTGTATTTATGAGTCATGACACTGAATTATCAAATACGATGTACGACATATTCCATTCAATGGGAAAAGACGCTGGTTTCCTATACGAAGTTATAGATACATATATTAAAGATGCACAGAATGCAAACAATTCTAACCTTGTGGAGATCTGGCAAACTATCAAAAAAGACAGACTGAAACATCTACATTTATTAAAAGAAGCCTTAGAGAAGGAAATACACGGATAAAATAGATACCGCATATTATTTTACAACTGTCTTTTAGAGTAAAATATGGTTCAAACCATCAACCCATATGATTACTAGCCTTTTTGGAGTCATTATTTATCTTTATCAATCAGATCTCGTTGATTATAATTCAAAATAGCATAAATTCATCAAAGTAACGTCAAATGCAAACTCATTTTGAAATTTATTATTTTAAATTTTAATTTATTCCGATTTGTGCACGTGTCAATTTAATTAAAGGACAAGAAATATACCAATATTCGTTCATTATTTTGAAGTGATTGCGTACTAATAATTCGAATCTTCTTTGTGCGTTTGCGTTTCTCAATCCACGAATACGTCTTGACGCTTTTCGGCTCATTTGAGACCAATAAAAAATCAATTTTTACAAAGGATGTATTCAATTTAAAAATCACAAGGTGGAAAAATGGAAAATGCTTAAAATCTAATGGTTTCCTGCAAGTCGGGTGATGAATAGTGATTGGAAGAATTAGACAATAATTTAATTCACCTTTGACATAATATTTTTAATGCATGAGAAAAAACAAGAAAAAGAATTTCATGATTATAGAAAAGATATTGATATCGCAAAGAAATCAATGCTAGATTACAGTCAAGAATGCCAGGAGAATGCAGGAAAAGAGCCAGACCCTTTCAAAAAGGAAGTTTTAACGACATTTAGCCGCATGGCTGTCCAAATGGAAGACATTTACAGTAATATTGAAGTTTTATTGATTGCCAATCATATTACAACTAAGAAATTCGAAGATCTTGTTGAGTTAATTTTGGGCTTACAAGAAGTCAAAAATAATCATGAATTAAGCAAACATATTTCAGAAATTTTATCTAAGGACTGTTGATTATGAATGACTAAACTTACTCCGATCTTAGAAATAGAGTTCAAATCTAGGATTTCTAATTAAAAGATGCGGGACAATTGAATTGACTACATACGACTCGCATTCCACGAAATCATTTACGAGTATGAGATTAAGAAATTTTAATTTCAATCAAAAAGACTGCGACAAGAAATGATTAGTAATGAAGAAAATTACAATCGCAGCACAACACGCATATTCTATCAAAAATACAAGATAGTGCAAAAGGAATTAGATTATCAGCCCATGTGTATGCGAATGCAAGAAAGAGCAATAGATGAAACAATTGCAACATGTTCAGAAACTAGACAGAAACCAAAAAAGGAAGAGATTCCAATAGCAACCAATGGACATGATTGAAAAAAATGATTAAAACAAAGCGAATC
>DATBHO010000139.1:0-12679 GCA_036557405.1 Nitrososphaeraceae archaeon | reverse complement strand
GCAAGATCACGTGGACTGGAATGCGATCACATAGTTCCAAGGTCACTTTATAAAAAATTGGGATACAAATTTGATTCACTCGAAAATAAAGTTAAAACAATAACAGAATTTCTTCACAATCATAACAATTTGAGAACACTTTGTAAAGGCTGTCATAAAAAGGTAACAAAAGAATTTTTACACAGTAACGTGAATGCCCATATAACAAAACATAAAAGCTAGCATTTTGCTTTCAATTACGTTACCGAGTAAATCTATCTTCTCTTCATACGTTTTCTTTTTGGTAGCCAATGTTTCTATAATTGTACACTATTACTGAAATCAATTTACAAATTGAAAGATACTCATCCGGGAGTATGTCACAGTTATTTATACTATTGTGCACTTGCAATATTATGGTCTTAAATACACTAATTTATATCGCACTGGTTATTATTGTGATTATAGTAATTGTGATCCTGCTTAGATTCCTATTTAACATACTGTTAATTATGCCGATAACGTTAGAGCATGAATATCTAGTAAGATATGCTACTTCTATTTATTTGCCTAGCTGAAGTGGATTAGCAGAGTAACCAACGTTGTGAGTGATATATGATGGTCGACGAAATTCTCAATCTACCAATATTAAGCCCCTTTTTGAATTAAATTGTCAAATGTAGCTTTTGACAAGTTTCTTTTGAAACTCTGAAAAAACCGCAGAAAAAGGGAGATAGGCTATTTCAACAGGTACGAAATTGGAAACGAAATAGGTCTATCGGATAAACAAGAAGTAGATCGTATTACCGAAATTTTACATGTTGATGGGTTTGTATCATATAATGAAGTTACACTTTCAAAAATTCGAATTACCAGCAAGGGTAAGAAAAGATTAGAAAACAATCAAATTTGAGTGGTTAATTCAGCTACGAAAAGTCCCTTCCATAATAATATCCTTCAACGCCTTCCTGTCATTGGGTTTTTCTTTATCTTGGAGCTCAGATGGAAGATTTTCTTTTGGTCCTCTTTTCCCAATTGCAATCATGGCCAATACTTCGAAATCAGTAGGAATTCCTAATTCCGCTCTTGCCTTTTCATAATCGAAACCTTGCATGCCATGTGCGACAATACCTCTAGATGAGGCTTCCAATGCCAGATTCTCCCAGGCTGAGCCAGCATCAAATTGGTGTGTTCTTGCCGGCTTTTCATTATATTCAAAGTTTTTTCTAGATATTACTACTGCTAGTAGCGCAGCGTTTTTTGCCCAGGTCTTATTTGCGTCAACCAGCAAATTAAACAATCTATCCCAGTGTCCTGTGTTTCTTTTCGCATAAATAAACCTCCAAGGTTGATTGTTAAAAGATGAGGGGGCCCATCTAGCAGCTTCAAAAAGTGACATAATGTCATTATCGCCAAGCTCTTCACCGGTCATAGACCTAGGTGACCATCTATTAAGAATGAGAGGATTGATTGGATATTCCGTAGTCCTTTTTGTCTCGATTTCTGAATCCTGCATAAATCTCTATATCAAGTGATAAGTATTATTGATTTCTCAATATTCAGGCTAATTGAAGAATCTAACACAAGAACTAAAGCAATTCAGTAAAATGGAGCTTCACTTTATTTTATTACAAATTTTTAACATACTCCAATCAAGATGATTACTAGTCTATATAAGACTGGAATTTAAGATAGTTAGCTATGCGGCCTTCTCTATAGTAGTCTATATCGGTCAAAAATGGGCGTTAAGTAGTTAAGTATCTTATTTTGGCTTGCATTCGCATTAAGACTATGTTGTCGGTGCAATTGAATTCATTATTATTTTATAAGCAATAATCAGCTCTCGACATCTTTCTCCACTCGACGTTTGATTTTTTAACTATAGCAAATATGAAATATAATTGAACCACCACTCCAAAACCCCAACAAAAAACTGATCTCAAAAGTAACACAAAAGGACATCAATAATATGCCCTTCACTTCGCCTATGAAACTAAATAAACCTGTGCAAGAACTTTCTACTGTAAAGATGCAAAAGCACAAGGTGACTGTTTCACAATTTTTTGTACATTGCTCTTGTTTGCATACATCTTATTCAACCAATCTAGTCATGTGCTTCTTATTTTCAGCATTTGTATCCTATACATCTGTATCGCAGTTAGCTGTGGCTCAACAAATATCTTCGTCGGAGTCATCTGAAACAATTATAAAAAGACTTCTTTCTGAAGCCATAGAGAAATTAGACAGCGGCAATTCAAGCAAAACCGTACAGAATCTATTAACGGTTCAGCGGTTGATAGTCCAAAATAACGTTAACTCTACCTCAACTCATGACTCGATGTTACTTATACGCGAAACTGTAGCTGCTATACTGAATGGAAGATCGGATATAGCAAAAACAAATTTAGGTTTGCTGAATAAACAATTAAATGCACAACCCCAAGCTAATGCAACATCTACTACTACTCCGTTCGTAAAAACGATTCCTTCTAATCAATTTTCTAATCAGTCAACGGAATTAATTAATGAGACGAAAACAGTTGATAACGAAACCTCAACAGGTTTCCAGACTTATCAGAACCATATTCTTGGGATAAAAATACGGTATCCAGACAGTTGGTATGTAAGGACATATCCTTATAATAATGCAGCCAACGATACTGTCGTAGGATTCTACTCTCCATCAAATACGGCCTCCGAGCTTGGTAATATCTCAGGTGTATCAGGTCATTTTGTGCCATACGTAGATATTTTTGTATTTGATTCTAAGAATATGTCCTTAGATAAAATAATTAAAGGGCGTATAAATAGGATCCAAAATACGAGTGATTTTGTACTTGATTCTAAACCGTTTACTCTCAGAGGAAACCATTCAGCGCATATGTTGGTTTATTCTACTACAACAGGGGGTGATGAATCGTTTAGGAAAATGCAAGTCTATACCATCTCTGACAATAAGGTGTATTTAATTACCTTTACATCCCAAGAGGCTTTGTTCTCCAATTACTTACCAACAGTTCTGAAAATGATTGATTCATTTAATATATGAAATTATATAGCTTCCTATGTGAAGTGACCTCTCATCAATATTTTAGAGTATGACTTCGGATTTTGTGATATTATTGAATCCTTGGTTTGTATAGGACGTAAGCGTTCAAACGTTTCTTACATTAATAACGGTAATATACAATTACAATGAATACCGAATTTTCATATTAGATGAAAAACAAGTGTGAGCAAAAGTTACCCATTTAGACCTCTAATGAATCGAGCCTTTATGAAATGCCAATATCTTTTGTAAAGTTAATTCCCATGTTATTGACTATCTTGCAATTTCCTGCGATCGTGTCTCCATAATCTGGATTATAGTTTATAACAATGCTATTGCCACTGCAATCAAACTCATTGCTTCCAATTCCGCCGTCCATAATAGTTGTTCCAGTTCCAGCAATAAGTTGGTCGTTATCCCTGCCACCAACTAACAGGTTATTTCCAACTCCCCCGTAAAGTACGTCATCCCCAGGTCCTCCATCGACTAAATTTGAACCATCCCCCGGGACAATAATATCGTTATTACGTTCACCGTATAATCTATTCGAACCCATACCGCCATAAATTATATCGTTCCCCGAACCTGCCCATACTTGATCATTTCCCTTAAGTGTATAAATGACTTCATCAGTGCTATCACCTCTTATCTTATCGTCACAATCGGTTCCAATTATTAGATGTCCTGCCTTCTTTATTCCTGATGTACCCCCCGACAACATATTATCCCAGCAACCGCTATTGAAGATCCCGCTGAGAGGGTTTAAATTGAAAAGATCGCCCAACTTGTCCCCTATATTGTTAAACGTGTCGCCAAGAATGTCCATATCTAGTTGTAGAAATTGTGCATTTGCGTTTTGTTGTTGTTGAACTATTAACAACATTGAGAAAGTGAGACTTATGATGAGAATCTTGAGATAGTGTCCCGGCACTAACGAACAGATTTTTTTATTTCTTATTAATATTTCGGTTAATCTGTAGATCAGTTTACAAAACTCTTCCAACTAATTTTACAAAGGCTTCAGAAAATCCATCAATTCAATATATCATTATAAAACGCTCCTGAGCAGTTTGACACCGTAACTCCTAGATAATGATGCTCAATGATCTCTGGCAATTTTTAAGTTACCAATATCTCTCCCCATCTACATCAATATCAGTAATATCTGGCCCATCAAACAAGACTATTACTTGAATCCTAGGATATTATGAGACAATCATTTGATTGGAAGTCCGTGCTGCCTTTAGAAACAGAATCATTTGAACTGCAATACCGAACAGTCTATTTTTGTTTCTAATACGATTTTAATTAATACTACACAATCATAATTTAATTGAATTAGTTTCTGAAGATTATAAACATAAACACTTCAAATATCCTATTACCATCTAATGATAGCTTCCAAATTTGTACCGCAAATTGAAGAACGATAAAAGTACTCCCTCATTCACAAAATCAAATTAATTATTATAAACAAGATTAGAATGAAAAGTTTGAATCAAAACGATATGAATCTCATTCCAATTAAGAGAATCTAAATTAATATTCTAAAATAGGTATCCATTATCGTAACTTTGTAATACTATATATAATAGGGTTTTCGTATATAAGCAGTGAATTCAATGGAAAAAAACCCAGGATGGCTTAGAGGAGTAGAAATTGGCCTTGGAATACTAATCGTAATATTATCGATTTATGCACTTGCATTTCCTGCTGCTACGTTCGTGTCTATAGTATTAATACTTGCGATAATTTTGTTCATATTAGGAATTGAGAAGATTATTGCTGGTATTTTCTTTCATATCAAGGGAAGAGGCGCATCTATAGGCCTTGGTATACTTATTTTGATATTTGCTGGTCTCGCAGTAGCTTATCCAGTAGGAACTGCATGGATAATAACAATCTTCATTGGCATTGCACTCCTGTTTGGTGGTTCTGCAAGCATAGTTGAAGGCTTCTCAGGAAAGGAATCTGGCTGGAAAAGAGCCTTCCTTATTGGAGTAGGTGCATTGTTAATCATCATTGGAATCATTACCCTTGTCTCACCTCTCTTCGGTATGGCATTTGCAGGCTTTATAATAGCGATAGGGCTTTTGATAGCAGGAATTGAGATGGTTACAGCAGGTGCAACAGGCAGAAGCCTGAACTTACCGTCGAAGGATAACCTAGATAGCCTCACCGGTAAGAAGTAAGAGGCTTATCAAATTTCTCTTAACTTTGACTTGAAGTCAGTCTACTTTGGGCTATATCGATTTTTGAATTTAAATAGTTAGCCCTGGTAAGAGGCTATCTCATGTACCACAAATTAGGGTTTTTTCAATTGATTAACTAGATCGATACATTTTGCCTGGTTTTCTTCGATTCCTGAAAGTCGGCTAATTAATTCATTCAACTCCTATTTTTATCCTCTCTTTTTCTTCTTTCTCATACCTTCGTTTATAGGAAGTGTTGGTAATAACAGACAGAAGTGTGTATATATATATCATTGCAATGTCAAAAAACATGTAGACTATTGCTACTATTCGACCTATGTTACTAATCGGTGCAATATCTTCTGATGTTCCCGTTTACGTCTAGACCAACAAAGGCATATCGTTAATATTGCCTACTCATGATCCGGGTAGATGTGAAAAGATTCAATCTTCAGAAGAGTAAAATAGCGAATATGGCAATCGTTGTCTTTACCATTGCATCTGTAATAATAATATTTGCTGAATACTTGTACCCACTATCTGAAAATCAGAGATGGACTCTCTACATTTTTGATCTTTTTGTTACTGCAATGTTAGCGGTCGATTTTTATTCTAGAATAAAGGCATCAGATAATAGATTGAAGTACGTTATTAGTCATTGGTACGAATTCCCTGCTATGATACCACTTATAGTATATGGATTCGCTGATATGTCACCAGTAGTTCAAGAGACCATTCGGACAACGAGGTTTATTGCACTATTTAGGCTCGTCAGGTTATATAATCTGGCGCAAATGGTGAAAGGTAATGAGATTATTTTACTCTCTACCCTAGCCGTGGTAACGGTGATATTTGGGGGTTTTGGGATCTATATTACAGAGTCACAGTCATCTGACCGCCACGTAAACATAAGAAATTTGAATGATGCAATTTGGTGGGCTCTAGAAACAATGACCACTGTAGCCTACGGTGAATTCTATCCTGTGACACCAATTGGTAGGATCATCTCACTTGTACTTATGTTCGCTGCAATAGGAATAATATGGGAAGTTATTGCAATGATTACTTCCAAACGGGTAGAAACGAAAATTAAGCGAGCAAAGGTGGGGATTGTTGAGGAAACAAAGTCTCTAATAAAGGGAAAAATAGACGATATTGAAAAATTGGACAAAACTGAGTTAGAATCACTAATTCACATGATAAGATCTCTAAATTATGGAAAGTGAAGGGAAGTGATTGTGAATTTCTAATTAGCATGGATGTGTATTCTTATTGCCAACAAATTGAATTCTAATTGAAACTATATTTTCTAGGCAGTCAATATGTATCTATATTTTTTGTTCTGAAAATCGTTTTATTTCCCAATGTATAATTAGTTGTACTCTTCCAAATTCAGCCAGTAGGTGGGTTAATTGGTTGTTTCTTGTTCATCATACAACCACCTCCCACCAGTTAAATATAAAATTAATTCACAAATAAATTCAATTTTCTATTGTGATTCAATATCATTATTTTTTGTTTATATAGGTTACCATTGATGGTTATCATTGATAGTTACTGTATGATCACACGAACTCTACACTTTCCAAAGGTAGAATTTGAAGCAAAATAGGAACGTCATTATACGGAGCAAATCAAAACGCGGTGATTCCTAACAGTTTGTTTCTAATCGAGGAAAAATGTCTGAAAATTTAAACTGGTGGATGCTAATCCTAATCTGGACAGAGAGCAGATCCTTTGCAATTCGGTGCGCTCGCAATGTTTCCCTTATCGTCTTCTCCTTGACCTGAGCTTGTCTGTGTATTTGATGTCGTTGAATTTGGATGATTATCACTTCCTTCACCTGTTGAATTAGTAATGTTCAATCCAGTCGTGTTACCGTATATCAAATACTGGGCGTTTACAAAACTAGGTTGCGGACTGACAATGGTGGATGCTATCCACGCTAGAATAGAAATAATTAGAATAAATGTACTCAATTTACCCGACCCTTATTTTGGGTCATGGAATGGCATTGATAGTTGATTTGAATACCAAAAATCGCAATTAATGCTTCCAACTTTTCTATTTTCATTTATAAACAAGTTTTCAATAGCAAGTTTATTTGGTTTGTGGTCAACAAGCTTTACATAACGCCAAATCACTCGTTATATTCGGTGAACTATTATTTAAGTAGATTTACACATAACTCTTTACTAAGAGAGTCTTATATAAGAATAATCATATGCCATCTTGTTTTGGCTTAAGATAATCGTTCTAATATTACATAATACGATGATTATCTTGTTCTTAAACACCCCTCTTGTAGGAGAACCTTCTCTTTACAAGTAATAGTTATGTTACTAGATATAATTTCGTTCCACTTTGTTGATTTTATTAGTTCCTATTTTTATCGATTGTATAACTTTCAAATTGAGTTAGGAAGTTATAAAAATCATCTAAGGTAATTTCTATTTATGATACATGAAAAAAAATCGCTAGATTTTGAAAAACTCGGTAGTACACTAAATGATATGCTGAGCTTTCCACTAATGGAAGCCATAGCAGGAAGACGTGCTAGGAGATTTTGTTTGGGTGCAGAAATTCCAGACGGTGTTCTTGCATTCAAATCAAAGCACCCACCGCTGTCATTGAGTGAATTAGAAAAATTGATTGTGTTGTCAACAATGGGTGGCGTAACAGGTTGGCACTTTGCTATAATGCGTCATGCAAAATATGCACCTAAATTTTCCAACTACTGCGGCAGTCCTGTAGGTCGCACCTTTCCTTCAAGTGCGGGCTTTATAACATCTGAACTATTTTACACAGATGATACAGGAACGTACTTTTTTCCTACGAGAGACTTTCATCCTCAAATGGAAATCCACGATGGCAAAGTCAATCTGGAAGAATTTTTGACGTTGCATCAAAAAAGAAAAAAGAAATTATCGGATAAACGATTGCATATTCCGCGAGCTGAGCCTTATATGGAAGGACATAATACATGGATAGCCAACCATACTGGCTCTATGCTAGTCATGCCCGTTGGCGATCTAGCTCAACACATGCTGGCTAACATTTGCTTCTATACTCAAAATGGTTTTCCTATATATGATGACATAAAAAAGGGACCGATACCTGGTATAGAAAAGTTCAACAACATAGTTGATGTGAACAAGACCATTCCGCTTACCTTTATGGAACAGTATTCTTTGACTGAATTAACTGCAGAGCTCTCAACATCTTGTTATGCAGGTGTACTTATGCTTCAAGCGATGGGCCTTGGAGGTTGGATGTTTGATGGAATAGACAGACATACTGTATTAGGTGCTAGTGGAGATCCAAATGTTCTAGGTTTAGGATTTAGATATGATAAAGATAAACGCTGGTCTGTGCCAAATCCTACTGGATTGCAAGGTGTTTTTGAAGGATATTGCCCTCCGCATTTTAATGATATGAAGGAAGCAACTGAAGCACTTGCTAAGAGAAAATTCGGGGAAGGTGGAGTGTATAATCCAAATACTCCTGGCGCATGGAATGACAGTCCAAATGTCAGAGCAAGTGCAAATCCTTATACTGAAGAATTCAAAGAATGTGTAGCTTTACAGGCACAGTATGTTTACGATACGTATGGCAAGTTTCCTGCTACTGTCCCAAGTATTTTTCTATTAACTTATGTACAGGCTCAGCATCTAGATTTAGAATTCTATGATCATTACTTTAAGCCTGGAGCTTATCTTACTACTCACAAACAACATATGCAAAGATGCCACTAAAGTACTCTAGATAATTATTAACCAACTTTGTATAATTCGCTAATAGTCATTTTTTGGAAATATATTAACCTGATTTAATTTATTAATTCAAGATGGTGTCAATATAGGATTTTAAATCTTTAATATCTTAAAGGTAATAAGTAATTATGGATACATTTGAATGCCTAGCGACCAAACTTGACATTAGAGATTTCAGCCCAATAGAAGTTCCAGGTGATATAAAATTAAAGGTCCTAGAGGCTGCCAGGTTAACAGGGACTGGCCTTAACACTCAACATTGGCGTTTCATACTAGTCGAAAATAAAGAGAATTTAAAAAGGCTCGCAAACGACAGTACAAGCGGAAATTGGGTTGCAAATTGTAATTTTGCAATAATAATTCTAACAAATCCAAAATATCATTTTCATCTGATTGACGCAGGGAGAGTACTACAGAGCATGCAGTTGGCAGCTTGGAATTACGCAGTAGGTTCGGGAATATTTACAGGAATTAAGGAAGATAAAGTCAGGAAGGATTTTGCAATCCCACCAGAAATGAATATCTCTGCTATAATTGGATTAGGGTATCCTATAAAAAAATTGGCTGGTAAGAGGAAGGATCGACTACCTCTGAATGACCTTGTCCATAATGAAAAATATGATGCTTCGAATAAATCCTAAGGGCAAATTCTTAGAATGATAGTATCAATGTGCAAATCAGATAAATGTCTCCAATATCATCATACTAGAGATTTTCATATTTCTGACATGCATGGAGAGCTATTGTTAAAGTATACCTGCAGTGGATTCGCAGAATGAAATAATTCGCTAGCTGCTTGGATAGTCTAATAAACTCTTTTGTTTAGTTTTACAGTAACCTTTTTTTCTGTCAGAGATTTCTAATTCTGTACTATAATCTATATCTCTGTTTATGCCCCATTCTACTGATGGAAGATTGCTCATCACTCTAAACATGTTAGCGGTTGCAGCTCCAAATCCGGCATAATGATTGTTGGCAGCTACAATACCTATCTTGACATCTTTGTCCTCTTGTTGAATTGTTCTGAATTTATCACACCAATATGTCATTTCCTGTTCTCTATCCTTTTGTATTTTTCCAAAGTTTTCTTCTTTAATACTTCTATCTCCAATCAATCTAAGATATATGAAATCAGTTGTTACTATAGGAGGAGATTGTATTTTCTCCATTTGATTCCACACCATACATATATTATTGTTTGAAAAGAAATTGTATGCTAAATCTGAAAACCATGATGGATGTCTTACCTCCACTGCATACCTGTATCTATCGTCAAAGAAGAAATCATATTGTTTTAATGCTTCCAATCCTTCTGTAATTTTTACATAAGGTGGGAATTGTACTAACAAAGCGAGTAGCTTTTCCTTCAAAGGTTCCATTGCGTCATAGAATAAATTCAATTCATTTTCTGCATTTATGAATTTTTTATCATGTGTTATTACTTTTGGAAATTTGGCAGTAAACCTAAAATCTTTTGGAGTTCTGGTTGCCCAGTTTTTAACCATAAATTGATTTGGAATTCTATAAAAGGTAGAGTCAATTTCTACGTAATTGAAAACTTGAGAATAATATGGCAGCCATAGCTTATTTTCCAGATTTGCTGGGTAGAATGGACCCTGCCATGAAGTATAGCTCCAACCCGAGCATCCGATGAAAAGCTGCAAGAGCTTATTTATGGTCAGCGTGGAATAAATTCATTCGTAAGAAGAATTTGAGTCTAAATTCCAATTACCAATTGCGCTGTTTTGCTGCGATACCATAATTGTGTCCCCCTCTCTGAAAGTAGCTTCTCCATTAAATAGAGCTCAACATGCTAGAACTAAGCTCCATGTCAAACCTTATTTCAGAAAAGCCAAACAGAACAATGTCAATCAAACAAGAGTCGTTGAAGCTAAAAACAGCTTATGATTATCTTAATCGGCTTGCATTTACAATTAACGGTATATGTAATAAAACCGTAGAATTACTTCCTGGAGACGCAGTCTGCCTTGTAGGAGATTCAAGGATGATAAATCTGATATTGACAAAAGTAGGAGTTCATGCATTAATGCCAAAGAAATATGGCGGCTTTGGCAGAAACTCAACTGTGTTTATTTTGGATGCGGGTAATTGTACTGACGTATATCAGTTTGTAGATTTTATGAAACAGTATGGGCTTGATATCAAAAAGACTTTGAAGCAAATAATGATTTCAAGAGTATTTACGGTCTACCAGCTTACACATTTTTTAAAATATGAATTACCCAAAACCATTCATGAACATAAGATCAATGTGGTAATAATTCCCGAATTACTTGCGATGTTCGCTCAAGAACCGGAGATAAATATTAGAGGCGCAGAATTCCTGTTAAGAGAAATCGCAGACCTACTTAAAGAAGTACCTTCCAAGTACAAAGTTTTACTGATAACTTCGATTTCACTCGATAATAACAAACTATCACCTGACGTACTTGGCGTAAGAAACAACGTTCTTTCCATGTTTAACAAACACATTAAGGTTGATATGAACAAGACAAATGACAAATTTAAAGTGTTCATACAGGAAAAACAGGATATTAACTATGTTACTGTCAAGAAGTATTTGTCGTTATCTTATGAAGATGTATTGATTGTAAGGAGATGAGTTCTTAAATGGGTAGAACGATACCGTCTTTCAGATTAGCTTGTATGGCAGAAGAATTAAAGTGGCGCAGCTTTCGCTCCTGCCTAGATAAGGATGATAGAAAAAAATTTGATGAAATGTTTTCAGTTTCGCATCAATATAATAGTGCCTGTTCTAATTCCACAAGAGCAATTGTCATACACAGCATTATAATGTCAATTATCCTGCATCACTATAAACAGTTAATGGAATTAATGAAAAAAAATTGCAAAAATTAATCATGGTAGATAATAAAAGATGATATTGTTTCCAAATGAAGATATATTAGCACAAGAGCTTGAATCTTGGAGAGGATTTGCAGACGCCTTGCGTGAAGAAGACAGGACACTTTTCTTACGTATGTTGGATGAATGTTACCAATTTATTAACTCGATTAATTCAAAGGGAGAGTATTTTTCAACTGAATCCCTACTGATGAGTTTAGTTTTTGTACAACACAAAATAATTAACTGGTTAATTAACAAGAAATACTAGAACAAGCTATTTTACACTAGCAGAACCATTTGAGGTAACACTAAAAAAATGAATTTATAGTAAACTATTGCGGGAAGCTTCTATCTAGTGTCAATTGATTCGAATTATCTGAAAAATAATTTCGAGCATGATCCAATATTACTGTTTCATTATAAGATAAAGATGTACCTAACATTTGTTTGAATTCCAGTGCGTTTACAACGGCCCTCGCCCCATAATGATTATTAAAATAACATCTCACAACAGCAGTTTCTGTCGACATTTGTTTAACTTTCTCAACCCATGCTTTTAACTCTCCTTTTGAGTAAAGATAATTGTGCCTTGGCTTTAACTGTCTTCCATGCCACCTGATGAAAGAGTGATTTGCCGTTACTGTAGTTTCAGAGAGAAATTTCAAGTTATCTTGCTCCAGGATGCATTTCTAAATTCAATGGCATAATCATAACCATTTGGAAGTTTATCAAGAAATACTTGTGTTTTTTTAAACTCTTTAATAGTAAAACTTGGAGGCAGCTGAATAAGTATTGCTCCCAGCTTGTTAGAATTTTTT
>DATBHO010000138.1:0-4463 GCA_036557405.1 Nitrososphaeraceae archaeon | reverse complement strand
ACGTAAATTATTTCGAAGAATATTATTTCAGAAAAAATTTAAAACGCGTAGTATTGTGGGGATTTTTGCATTTACTCATGGGGGTGTCGCTTAGTGCAGTATTCATACTATTGCCATTGGGATTTTTTTACAAGTATATTTACAACAAGTACGGACTCAATCACGCTTACGCTTTGCACTTCGCTACAAATATTGTACTTATTGGAGTGACAATTTGTTCATTTTTTTTCCTTTAGTGTATTTAGTAATATTTGTCGTTAATTTTCATATCTCGCTTTTTAATCGCGGACGGAATCATGTGTTAAGTGTGGTATATTATGGGATTAATATGTTCAAATTGATTATTCTGATATTATAGATCATAAAGTAATCTAAATTTATCATATGTGTTAAATAAGAAAACACTAATTTAGTTGTTAAAGGATCTTATAGATTAAAGAATTAAAGTTATGGCTATGGTAATACTAACTTACTCATATCATCATTCTCCTGTTCATATAAATAAGCTAAGGAAAGTAGCTTGGTCTCTTCGAATTCACGACCTATCAGTTGAGCCCCGATTGGCATCTTCGAACTTGTCAGGCCAATCGGGATGCTAATAGCGGGCAATCCGATACTATTAAATAGAACTGTATTTCTAAGTAAAGCTTCTCTTGTTCTCAAAACTTTATTATCGACCTGAATCTTTACCAATTCTGTAAATAAAGGTGCCGCAATTATTGTAGTAGGAACTACGACAATGTCGAAATGTCCAGATGAGAATCTTCGAGAAAAATCAGTTCTTATTTCACTAAGTATTTTTTTCGAATTTAAATATTCATATGCCAATATTCTTTCACCCTCTTTTAGCTGTTTTCTAACGTCTTTACTGTAGTCTAGTAACCGAGTATTCCACATTTGGAGATGGATCTCCGAGGCCTCAGCTAACCTTATTTTTTTCCAAGTATCAAAGAAATGTTCAGTATTATTTAAATTAATATGGCTTATTTTTGACACTAACGGCCTTATTCGATCTAGAAAATTATAAAAACAGCTTTCAACATCTCGATCCAAATAGTTCATGAAATAATTACTCGGTATTCCGATAGATATCGGATCGACGATCGGTTTTTCGATGATTTCTGTATAGGCTAGCTGCCTTCTTTGAACCGTTGCCGGATCAAGAGGATCGCATCCAGCAGTAAATTCTAGTAATGCAGCTACGCCCCAAACACTTTTTGAAATAAATCCAACATGATCCAATGACGGTGATAGTGGTATAACACCGTGTCTACTGACTAGCCCAAAGGTAGGTTTTAACCCAACTACTCCGCATAAAGAGGATGGAACTCTTACCGAACCACCAGTATCAGTGCCTAGCGACAGGGGAATTATTCCACTTGAAACCGCTGCAGCAGAACCTCCACTCGACCCACCAGATATTCTTAATCTATTCCAAGGATTTCTCGTGTCACCGTAAAACTGATTTACACCAGTGATCCCGGCTGCAAATTCATTTAAGCTGTTTTTGCCAATTAGAATAGCCCCAGATTTTTTCAATTTCCTCACTGTAAACGCATCGTAGGAAGGAATGTAACTTGAAAGCATTCTAGAGCCAGCGGTGCATCTAAGGTCCTTTACAAAGAAGTTATCCTTAACAGAAAAAGGCATACCATGTAACGGACCTTTGTATCGTCCACGTTTGATATCCATCTCTACTTTTCTGGCGTTTTCACGTATTTTATTTTCGTCCGAGATTGTGATGAAGGTATTAAAAATGCAACTTAATTTCTTAATCTTATCAAGATAGTGTTCCACAAGTTCTATAGGCGATATTTCTAACAATTCAATTTTTTTTGATAAATCTTTAACAGTGAGGGTGCAAAGTCTTTGACTCACATAATTCCAATCCACTAAATAGTATTAGTGTATTTGGTATTCCGGATAGTTGTTCATTCAGCTGCATTTTAGAACATACATAGTAGAATCGTAGTTAATGAAGTTAATTACACATATGTAGCCGTAGACGTACAACTATTCTATCTAAGATAAAGAGATTGTTTATTATATATCTGTTCTTGGTTCTGGTAACATATTAAGTGAGCAATATTCATGTAAGTTATCTCAATACGATATTAAGCATTGAGTCGATTTTGATTTTGCTTTTGATCGGGAAATAACTTGTATAACTCTTAATTATGTGGATTAGTAATTTCCAAAAATACTCTGAACATAAGTATATTGCTAGTACGTGGAATAAATTGTGGATTACAATTTAAAACTTGAGATCACGAATTACAATTGCACTCCGATTTGACATATTCATTTATGTGGTTCCTGTAGAAAAACCGAAATATGATTCAGTAGCATGATTAGAGATGGGAATACATTACCAAATGTGTATGGCTAAAATTAAAAGCAAACATTTTCATTATAGTAATAGGTATATAGATTCGTGTATAACAGATCATCATTATGTGACGAAAAATCCGGTAAATATCAAAGATCTGCGGAACACCAAAATTTACACAAGGAAAAGATGCACGTATACGGAAGCTCCACTTCTGATTCTAAGAGTATTTGTTCACTATGCAATAGTAACCTTACTGTCTTTGATGTAGAAGCTGGTGAAATTGTTTGTAGTAATTGTGGTATGGTGATAAATGACTATTTGCAGTCTTCAGAGGCAGAATGGAGAATCCATAAAACTGAAGATATAAAATTGAAAGAGAGAACAGGAATGCCTACTTCACTAGCTATTCACGATATGGGTCTGTCTACATTTATATCTGCGTTGAATGTTGATGCAAACGGAACAGCACTCACGCAGGAACAGATTAACAAAGTAAAAGCAATGCGCCGCTGGAATAGGATTTCTACATTCAATAGTAAGAGATCAGCAAGAAACCTAAATAATGCATTTGAAATTATGACAAGAATTAAAGACAAAGCTTCCTTAACTGATGCGACGATCGAAAAAGCAGCGTATTATTATCGAAAAGCATTGGATAAAAATCTAATAAAGGGTAGATCAATTGAAGGAATGGTTGTTGCATCTGTATATGTAGCTTGCAGAGAGATGAGAGTGCCCAGAACCCTTGATGAAATTTCCAAAGTCATAAATAGTGACCTCACTTTTGTGAGTAGATGTTATCGTTTACTAGTTAGACATCTAAAACTCCAAACACTCCCAGCTGTACATACTAGTAGTTATCTCTCCAAGATAGCAAGTAAAGCTGGAGTCAGTGAACGAGCGTATAGAAGAGCACTCGATATGTTGGCCAGAGTAACTGAAGATCATATGGCTTTAGGAAAACACCCGAACGCGCTGGCTGTTGCGGTGCTCTATGCTGCATGTATAATAGAAGGGGAAAGAATAACGCAGGAGCAAATTGCAGTCGCTGCAGGCACAAGTATGGTAACTCTAAGAAAAAGATTTTCCGATATTAAGACGATTTTTCAATTGCAGTAGAGGATTTAGCTTTTCTGCAATATCATCAACCTGTTGTCTTGTTGACAAGTTGGTCGTTTCTCAAACAGCCTATATCGATGATCGTACAAATCTCTTTTTATCCCTGCTACACCAAATTTCAAGTATGACTTTAGTATGAAAAGCATTTTTTGGGAAGTACCAAATTTGACCATTAGAACAAGACTCATCCTGACTCATCACATGTTATAAAAATTAAGAAGAAAGGAATATGTTCTGAATCATAGATGATGAGATAACCAGTCACGATGGTTTTTCTTGGCCTGGTCTTCTTTAACGTCAGATTGAGGAAAGCAATCATTATTCAATGGGCCAACTGTAGGACACCAATCCACAGACACATATTTATGATGAAACTATGGAAGATCTAGGCATTTGAAACCATGTCGAAACAATGTATCGGTACTTTGATTTTAGAGAAATTTATTCAACATCTATTGATTTCCCTGTTACGTTTAGTGAACCTTCATCACGGTCTTTGTCGGCCTCTACCTTACGCAATTCTCGTGCCAAAACTTGCTTGTACTTGCTTCGTTCTTCGGCAGTCATCTTATCTAAATTTGAACTTATGGCAGATCCAATAGTAGAAGCTCTGTCAATCAAATCCTGGGCCATGAATTTGCCAGTACCGCCAACTTTAAGCATAACATCAAGCTGCTTTCTTACAATATTTCCTATGGAATCAATGTCAGCAGCCATTTCAACCCCCTTGGGCGTAATCCTATATCTACCATCACCTTCTTCCTTGATTAACCCTTCCTGAAGTAGTCTTCCTAATATTGGGTATATTAGCCCTGGAGAAGGCTTCCACTTCCCACTGCTCTGTAGACTGGCCCTGTTAATAATTTCCTTTCCTGACATAGGTTCTTCCTTCAAAAGATTTAAAATGTAATATCTAGAAAATCCTCTAGGTATGGAGCTCCCTACTTTCCCTAACCACTTGGTAACAATTTCTTTCATATATCACTAGTAATATCTCTAGCGACATATTAAG
>DATBHO010000137.1:0-3737 GCA_036557405.1 Nitrososphaeraceae archaeon | reverse complement strand
AAAATTACGAAGTGCTGCATCGAAATATATGATTTCAATATCATCTAGCAAATATGAAAACATTTCGTTTTTGATTTTTTTTTCTTTTTTATTGAGATCAATTAGGACATTTTCTTTTTTGAGATCGGTTCTTGTTTGCATAATTTTTGATTCCAATTTTTTTGATAGAAAGATTTGAAGTTTTTCAATAAATTCATTCATTGCTGGAGTATACACAAATGATGGTATATTGACCGTACGATTATGATTCCTCTTTGGAAACACTTTAAGTATTTTGTTCCTTAACCAAATCCAAAAAACTTCTGTTGGGACAAATGTCATTAAGGAGTCCAGTTCAATTCTTCGAGTCCGCAGGTACTCAATATACGATTCATTGACAACATTGTCGACACCACCAGGGTAAATTTCTTTGTTTAAATAATTGTGGTAGTTTTCCATATGTGAATCACCTTTGATGGAGTAATGCTGTTTGTCGTCTTTATCCTTGTACCAACCATCTACAAGATCTTTTAGTACTTTCCAATGATTTTGTTTTTCATCAGCGATTTTACCAGAATTTCCCGTACTACGTTTGTATTCTTCTTCTAGTAAAGATATAGAAATATTACCTTTCCCGCGTTGCAATAATATACTATTAATTTCATTTATCGTTTCAGGATCAATTCCAAATCTTACGACACCTTTTAGTTGGTAACCTAAGAGTACACCGGAATCATCGAAATCAGTTAGAATCGCAACATTTGCTCCATGTTCCTTGGCTATTTCTACTAACATTTCGCCATATTCTGACATAAAACCTTGTGATTGTACTAATGCTATCCCAAAATTGTTTGTAAAACGAACAAGTCTGTCAACAATATTCTTTTTCTCGATGCAAATAATATCGGTTCCAAGCTCTGCTAACTTAATGATTCGATCGAACCCAACTGAATATAATTCGCCTCTATACGCTAAAAGCGCCCTATCTGCTGTAAATATACCAATGTCATGGCGCTTAATCCTCTTTGAATCACAATACTCCTTCACATAGGTGTGGATCTTGGGTCGTATCTTAACTAAATCTGTGATATTATAGCCCATATCCCGTAACCTCTTTCTTAATGTGTAAAAAACTCTGGATAAATTCCAAGGATCTAGGAAAATCAATTGAGAATTGCGTTTAACCTCTGTCTCTCGTTCATCGATTATATCGCGTTCTATTCGTTTCCATAGACCATTAGGCAACCCAGTGAGATGCTTTCTTGATTCATCTGAATTGGACCTACCTCCTACCTCCAACTGCCGTTTGTGCCATTTGGACCTACCTCCAATTGCAAACCACATTATAGAAAATCCTATTTACATTTAAGACTTGAGACACTTTTAGGAGAGAGAGTGACGCCTTCCAGCTTATATAATACCTCGCTAGTTCAATCACAGGTAAAAATTCCTACTATCTCTCCTGTTAGTTCTCTACTAGTTAGAAGTCTTAGTATGAATTATGTTAAATGAAAGACAAAAGAAAATCGGATCTATTTTTATCAACAATGGAATATCGTCGACCATCGTAATTCCTAAAGAAACAGCAAAAAAATATGTCGTAGACAGACATTTCCATGCTACAATAGAAGACGAGCAAGAAGGAATTCTCATTAAGACACTGGAGATTAAATAATTGGATACCATAGAACGTGCTCAAAAAATAGTTAATGCAATTTTGAAACATCTTGATAATGAAAACTGTAAGCATTGCAAATTCATTCTAAACGAGGTCTTCAAATAATGTCGTCATATCAAAGAATGTGCAAGTTTTGCGACACTGAAATTGAACTAAGTGATCGTTCGGGAAAGTGGTTACCTTATAGCGTTACAACCGGCGAACTTCACGATTGCCCAAACAGGGGAAAATGAGATGAAAGCAGATTTTATTGACGAAAGAAAGGAAGAAGTGAAAAAAGCACTCAAACGATTGGAAGAATTGGGTGCATCTTCTGGAATAGGCAACTTTGATGATAAACTTACAATGGAAGATCAGGAATTCATTAAAAACCATAGGTTTCCCGATCGCACTAGACTCTTGGAACCAGATGAGGAAAAGCAAATTTCATACGATGAATGGAATTCTAAGCTTGCAGAAAAATACCAGAATTTGTATGATATAGTTAAGTCTAATTTACCAAATTTATGGGATTCCTTGGAGTTTGAACTGTCAATACAAAAGATATTGAATATTAAAGATTGCACTTTACCGTTTGCTGGAATTGTACTAGGAAGAGGCAGTTCGATGAAAACAGTAGGCATAGAAATGTTCAGAAATTCAAAAAGTACATTTTTTACTGATAATTTTAGCGCTAAGGCCTTTGTATCTCATAGTACGGCGGTAAAACGTCAAGAACTCGAACAAATAGACTTATTGCCAAAAATAAGAAACAAATTATTTCTAACTCCCGAGTTATCCCCCACATTTACAAAGAAAGATGATGATTTAGTTGAAGTGTTAGGGATAATAACCAGAGTTTTAGACGGTCATGGATATGAATCGGATACTGGAGCACATGGGCATAGGGGTTACCATGGGGAATATATGTTTACGTGGGTGGGTGCTGCTGTGGACATACCTTGGAAGGTTCATAAATATTTAGGAACCTTGGGGCCAAAATTATATTTTCTGAGGTTACCGAAAGTTTTCAAGACCGATGACGAATATCGCGCGTACATAAATAATGATGACTTCATCATAAAAACAAAGAAAATAGAAGAAGCGTTAATTCACTATCTGAATTGGTTCGAGCAGTGTCCAAACGGTGAAATTATAAACAATCTTGTCAAAATACCTTGGAATAAAGAGGGAAAAGATGACCAAAACGCTATAGGCACTATCATAAAATTAGGAAAATTGTTAGCGCATCTTAGAAGAGCAGTCCCAACTTGGGAAACACGCGAGTCACAAGGACTAGAATACGCATATACCTTCGCAAATATTGAAGAACCCGATCGGGCAATGGTTCAGTTACGAAACTTAGCTCGTGGACATGCCTTATCTCAGGGAAGAAACTACCTAACAATGCAAGATATTTCGTTGCTAATCAATGTAGTATTATCTACAGCATCTACGGAAAGGGCCAGAATTTTCAACTTACTACTAGAATATGATGGCAAATTGACAACGACCGAAATAGAACAATCACTAAATGTTAGTGATAAAACTGCAAAAAGGACAATGGCTGAACTGAAGGCCATAGAACTGGTAAGTATTGAAGAAGTTGGAACTGATCATGGTGGGTCGCCCGAATTCCAGATTAAACTTTTTGACCAATTCAAATGGTGTCTTAGCCCAGAGTTCAAGGAACTCAGAGCCCATTTTGAGCAGAAGAATTTTACCCCCTTACTAGTGGAGGTGAATAATATACAAAATTGTATAGTACAACATGAGTTAGAGGGGGGTATTTTTTCTTCCGCTGGGAATATTCAAGATCAGCCAACCGATAAGGAAAGGAATTATCCATCAGATTGCTATTATTGTGATCAAAAGTTTCACAAAGCAGGAAAACAAGCATATGAAAATCATATCATTCGAAAACATCCCGGAAAATCAGGCTATCCTGGACCGGCAGACATTGAGTTTTACAAATTAACTCCAAAAGGAATGAATTGGGAAAAATGAAAGATAACGAAAATAAAGATAAATCTATTGCAAAGTCAATTACAACAGACGATTTATACAAAGATAGTAATGCTCATGCTCCTAATCATAACTA
>DATBHO010000136.1:0-3168 GCA_036557405.1 Nitrososphaeraceae archaeon | reverse complement strand
CACTACCATCGATAGTTTCGATCCACATGAAAAATCATATTAAATTCCTTTGGGAAGCGTCAAGGAAAAATGCTCCAGGTTATACCAAATTAGTAAAGACCTTTCATCAATTCTTGGCGTTCTATCAGCATATCTTCTTAATATTGGTAGTGCCCTAATTTTCTTCATGGGATAAAAATACCAAACATTTTGCAAAATAATTTAATTGCCGCCTTTATGAAATTTCTAAGTGCGGCTCCAGCAAGCTCATCTTTTATTTACTCTTTTCCTCTAGGCCTAACAGGTATCCCATCAATTGGTAATGTACCATTTGCTTTGATAGTAAATGTGTCTACAACAACTCAGTTACCATTTGAAATATTCGAACATGTTATAGATCCATCCATCGACACTTACAATACAGTGGAGTGCTCCCTTTATTTTGGAAAAAGTTGATGGTTCAGTCGATCCCTTGCTAGGGTTCTGACCTCCTATACCATTCATAATATATAAAATGCCATCAACTGGAACCATTCTTGCATAAACATGTGTATGTCCGGCAATAACCATCTTCACTTTGTTATATTTTTTAAGAGTGTTGTGGAAATCGAATGTAGTATCTGAACTTACAGATGTTCCCACTTGATGCCATATGGATTCATGCATCAATACTATTATCCATTTGACATTTATATCATTCTGAGCCCTAGCCAACATTTTATCGGTTTCGTCCACATTTTCGTCTACTGTATTTGCTACTACAAATAAAACGTTTCCTGCCTTAAAGGAATAAGATCAGTTTTTATTTGTAAAGAAGCCTGTATTCAGGTATTCCTCGCCATTATCATTATTCCCTAATGCACCATAAATAGGAATTCCAGAATTTTTTATCATTGCCATTTTACTGTTAGTCCATTCTCTAGGATTGTTTGTCTTGATTCCATAATCTCCTGTCATCCTGTCATTATAACAAAATCTGAATTGTCACTGACAAGATTATATCCCGTAGCATGAGTATCTCTAAAGTAAGTCACCAGCAACATTAAAAGTAAAAGATGAACCTGATGTTTCGTTTACCTGTCCATACGCACTGTGACTGACCAGACCAAATGAAATAACAATTGAATGAATAGCAATTATTGGTAGCATTGGATGGTAAACCTTAACAACTTCACATACGATGTGATGCACTTAAGGTTTTTCAGCGAACTTTCAAAACGTGGATTGATTGTAACAAAAAGTCTTGGCGGGACATTGAAAATAATTTTCAAACTAATGGAATAAAAGAAAAGATAGAGATATTTACTTATTCATTTAACCAAAATCCACATCACTCAAATCTTTACTATTGCTATACCCACTTTCTCTCAATTGCCTAATTGTTTCGGATGAAAAGTCAAGTATTTTAAATGAAATAGTGTTTTCATCATTTTTGCGGTTTATCCGTACTACCTTTTCTATTTCAAATTCTCCTTCAACAATATCCAAATATTTTCTAGGTATCATTTCTATGCCATGGTTCTTAGTATCACTATTCAACAAACTATTTATGATATCGTCTTTTGCTCCGTGATCTTTTGCAATTTTGATCAACTTCTTTGTCAAGTCGACATAGTCAGATATAAGCAAAAGGCCCTCTTGATCTCGTTGTGTTCTGTCTGAAAGCATTATGTCGATAGTTCTGCTTATGACGCCATCATGATCCCAAGAGATCTTATCTTGTTTCATTGGATGAACGTTGACTATGCATAATTGTAACTTCGGAACAGTATCTGTTAAACGTTTGACCTTGAGCCAATAAAGATGATGTAGTCTAATAAGTTGAGATAACGGAGTGTTACTCATCAATCCTCCATCCCAGAAATAACGAGTATTTTTTTCATAGCTAGCGGTATTGCTATTGTAACTTTCAACCTCTAAAGGGGCATAATTATAATTGATAGGCACAGACGCACTTGCAATGACTTGATCTGATGTGATTCCATCGTTATACCTTATGGTATGTTGATGTCCCACTTTTTTACCGTTTTTAACAATATATTTTCCATATTCAGATTTTCTCGAACCATCTTGCCATTCGTAACTATCAAATGCTACAGGAGCTCCTTCTGCTACATCAACGCTGATGGTAATGAGTCTTGGTTGGGGCAGTGATGATTTCTCATCGAAACTTGTTGCTATTGGAAATTTTGCAAATCTCTCTAAACTTCTCTTTAATGGTTCACTGTCAAACCTGAACCATGTATTGAGAGGATCAAAAAACTTACCATCAACCAGTGGGACAGAAGGATAAAAGACTGTGGGCACCCCAGTAATTGCAAATTGTCTCGCTGAATAATATCTTCTTGCAGCCTCCCCAGTGGCAATACCAGGATAGACGGTCTTACGCAAATAATCCCACCATGCTGTAAAACCTGGAATCTGGTCTATTGGAGATTCTTTTGACAAATACTCCCAGAACTCGTTTAGTTTTTCTGAAGAGCCTTCCCAGGTATTGTTTTCTACTACGTGGCTTACAATTATAGCAGAATTTATTGCACCTATCGACGTTCCAGCGACAATATTGAAAACTGGTTTATCTTTTATTCCTTTTTCTCTGTCTTTTTTAGTGATGGCTTCATAAATTGCTTGGTAGGATCCAGCTTCATACGCACCAAGAGACCCTCCACCTTGTAAGACTAGTACTCTTTGGCTGCTCTCTTGTAGCTTTCCCATATCTGAGTGTAGAGGACGTGTTATTAATTTCATGCGGCTAATCAGAGTAAATAGTGTTAGGCCCGAATTCTGAGTAGGTGGATTTTATGATGGTGTTTGTGTATGTAGCCATGGAATAAGATAATCAAACTCCAACTAAATTTATAATCAACTTGCTTTTATGCAGTATAGACATAATTAGTGTAATTTATGATAGTAATAAGACTCAAGGAATTAAGAAGGCGCGAAGAGCGAATAAGGCGGGTTAGGACCTTGACAGGTGCTTCGGCTTTAGCAATGGACAGAACAGACTAAATAAGACCTTTAATGGAAATGTTCCACTTGTCAGTCTAGTTTGCTAATTCTAACTTTTGAATTTAATCAATATAATTAACAGATGGGGATTGGCTCTTTACGGTGATGAACAAGAAACAACCAAATCCCCACCAGGTATAACTCTTAAGGTATAATTCTGCAATTACTCTAACGTAATTA
>DATBHO010000135.1:0-4450 GCA_036557405.1 Nitrososphaeraceae archaeon | reverse complement strand
TGGCAAATGCAATACCAAGATAAAATGGATATGGTCTCAACCCATACATGGATGCTAAGTAGCCTGTTACAAATCCAACAAGTGCCACGGATACATATCCCGCGAACTCATTGAGTCCTAATGCTAGTCCTCTTCTTTCTTTTCCAACAAGGTCAATTTTCATATTAACCGTCATTGACCATGCTAATCCTTGATTGATTCCAAGTAGAATATTTGCAAAAATAATCCAGTTCCAATCGGGAGCTAATAGTAAGAAAAACGGAACTGGTAAACCAAAGAGCCAACCTAATACCAATACATTTTTTCTTCCCCACTTGTCAGAAAGATTACCGGCAAAGAGATTCAGAATAGCCTTAACTACTCCAAAACTAGCTATGAATGATACAATTATGGCATTAGATTCGATGCCAAAATCATTGTGACCAATAAGCGGTACTACTGTTTGCTCAAGTCCAATCATTGCACCAACAAAAGCATTTACTAAAACAAGGATAAGGAATTGCTTGATATTTGCTTGTAATCCGAGTGTTACGCGACGGGGGTTATTGTCATCGCTATTGGAATTCAAGTACGCTCATGTGGGAAACTACTTAGTATTGTTCAACCTTAGATTCTTATTTTTCAATTCGCTCTGAGTTCATCTTTGTTTTCTTGTAAGCTTCGGGTAATACAACTGCTAGTGTTCCAGCCAATAATGCTAAAGGAATGGATAGTAGTATGGATTGTTTGTAGAATATGAGGTCAACTGTTTCTGCTGTTAATATGCAAGCAGTCTCCGCTGTTACCAAGATGATGAGGCTTGTCTTTAGAATATGTCTAATGTTTGATTGTCGGTGTAGGGAAGATAACTTAGAAATTCCTATACCAAAATTCTTGAAAGTAATAAGAAGATTGGGAAAAAATCCTTTGTTTGATTGCTGCTCAAGCACTGAACAACAAGTGTGTAACTTTGCATTGTGTTTAAAATTATATCTACCAAGAATGGTAACAAAAGTAGTAAACCCTGCTAAGGTGTATCCGATCACGTATGCTATAATGATTCCATGTATGTTATACCCAAAAAAATATAATCCACTATTTTCTCCAATTTCTGCTGCGATAATACAGAGTATTTCAATGCCCAAGGCTGCCACAAAAAAAGTTCTTACATGACCAAAAAACAATAGAATCTGATGTTTATTAGCAATGTCATTGGCATGTAACCCACTACAGCAACAAACTTCCTTGGCACAATAGATGCAATCGTTGGAGTTTACATTAGTACAGTATTCCTTAATACAATGACATTCTGCACACCTGAGCATAACCCTTCACTCAGGATCAATTGTAATGGTATATGAAACTTTTGAAAAATCTAGACTTAAATTTAACTCGTTAATATAAGACTAGTTTTTTAATAGCGGAACTCGTGGATAATATTAGTGAACACAAACAAAGAACAATGAAAGAGTTCTAATGATTTGAATATACTCCGTAACGATTTTTTTACTTTTCCGTTTCCAACTCTATACGACAAAATCGTTGATATCTCTGAATCTGAATATTTCTTCAAAACCTAGTACATGAGGTAAATGTGGTGGGACCCTAAATTTTGTTACAAATAAGAATAACTTAGAAATTTACAAAGGAAGATAGAAAATGATTAGGATATCATTGGTGAAACAAAATAAGCAGTTGAGTCTCTAAGTTGGTAATCGGATTTTGGGTAATTTTCAAATAATCATAGTTGGCTGTTTTCATTAATGCATTTAAACATGTGTGAATGATATGGGTCAAAATTATAGAAGAGTGTAAAACAAATATTAAAAGGACACTAGACGCTTATGCATTGAAGATGAAGTTTCTGTAAATGAAATTCGATCTACCTTACTATCATCAAACGAAGTCAATTATCAAATCGCTAAAAACTATGAAAGGGAATTTGGATTTTACCTATTTCAGAAAGTGGATACTAATTGGCTTTCTCCTGGGAGTAGTGGCCGGTCTTGGGGCAATAGGTCTATTTCTATCCGTTGAATTTTTTACCGGGTTATTTCTTAAATTAGGAACAGGGTATTCTCCTCCTTTAGCAGGGGGTTTCCAAAACAGCTATACTTATGACCTATTTATCGAGAGGCCCTGGTTATTCCCCGTGGTAGCTGGGTTTGGCGGTTTGTTAGTTGGGCTGATCACAACTCGGTTCTCACCAGAATCCGAAGGACATGGCACAGATGCGGTAATCGATGCGTATCATCACAAAAGTGGCAATATAAGAGCTCGAGTTCCTCTCGTCAAAGCTATTGCCTCATCCATTACTATCGGAAGCGGTGGAAGTGGAGGAACTGAGGGCCCCGCAGGACAGATTGCTGGGGGCTTTGGATCAATAATAGGCAAATTATTCAAACTTGATGAGGACGAACGAAGAATAGCTGTTGCTGCAGGACTCGGAGCTGGAATAGGGAGTATATTTAAAATTCCCCTCGGAGGTGCTGTCTTTAGTGCCGAGGTTTTTTACAGAAGGGATTTCGAGGTTAGAGCCCTAATACCCGGATTGGTAGCTTCAGTAACTGGCTACACTGTTTTTGGTTTTGTCTTTGGATGGGATCGTCTGTTTTCAATCCCTTTTGATCTTGTCAAGTACAGCAACCCGGTATCACTCATCCTGTATGTCATTGTGGGCCTTGTCTCGGCTGTGGTTAGCATTGGCTGGGTAAAGACTTTTTATTCGATATCGGATTATTTCAGCAAAATTAGATTCCCAAAATATCTGAAACCAGCTATTGGAGGCGTTCTAGTAGGAGTGATTGGAATATTTTTTCCTCAGGTTTTAGGAACTTCGTATGGGTGGCTACAGATAGCAATTAACAAGGATTACACATTAATGCCTCTGTACATTTTAGGCGCTGTACTCGTATTCAAGATTTTGGCAACGTCATTGACGATAGGTTCAGGAGGAAGCGCCGGTGTCTTTGGACCTTCTATGGTAATAGGAGGACTCCTTGGTGCATTCATCGGTACAGCATTTCACTTATTGGGATTGTTTACATGGGTAGATGTTTCTTCGGTCATCATCGTGGGAATGGTATCATTCTTCGGGGCTACTGCAAAAACCCCAATCTCCTCAATAATTATGGGAAGTGAGCTAACAGGTGGCTATGCTCTTTTAGCACCTATGATGTTGGCTACATTTGTTGCGTATATCATGTCTGGACAGCATAATTCTATATTCAGAAGTCAAGTATTAAGTAGGTCTGAATCACCTGCACACAGAAGGGAGTATCAAAGAGTCATTTTAACCGATCATTATGTAAAAGATGTAATGAAAAATGCTGTCAACAAGATGTCCAAGGACGTGTCACTGGAAGCAGCCCTTCAGATGATGAATAGAAACAACAGCAAAATGATTGTTGTAGTAAACGAAAATGACAGACTTGAGGGAGTCGTATACAAACACAAGTTGTATGAGTTTCCAGAAGAATATCGTAAGTCTGTTGTGTTGGAAAGTGTTATGACAAAGGATCCTTACTTTGTTTATATGTCTGATTCGCTGCACAATGCACTAGTTAGGCTTTCGTCAAATGATGTTCAGGAAATGCCTGTTTTATCAGATGAAAGCTATGAAGTGATCGGAATTATAACGCTCTCCGATTTAGTAAAACTATATGATATTGAAGTTGATAAGGTAATGAAATTAAGGCATCATTCAAACCTAACTATCGATCCAAGTGATAATGGGGTAAATAATAATAAAGTGAATCAGCCGGATGATAAATCAAAAAATTAACGACGGACTAGTAAAGTGTTATTGAATCAAAACTGTCAGATGAACAGGTTTTTTTCCTGCAAAAGATCTAAAAATCTTGAAATAAAATGAGCAGATAATTTAACCTTCTGAGTTACCTTACAGAGGTAACGCGTAAAAAATGCTTGGTGTATAACAGGGTACCTTGACAAAAGAACCGAATAATGTGAACATATATTACAAGGAATAGAGGCATAGATAGCGAAAAGATATATCGCTAGTTAACGATGCTAGTTGTGGGTGAATGATATTTTTTCGCTACCAAAAATTTTTTTGGCAGTCTTCCTAGATAACGCGACATCATATCCGTTTCGTAATATCTTTTTTATTTCACTTGGGTATAACGACAGCGAATTCGTCTTTACTTTGGGCCTCAGATAATGAATATAAGCTGAATGATCCACATGAGAATGACTCAAGATTACAGCATCTATTGCATTATCTTCAGTTCCATCAAAACCTGTATGTTTCGCATAATCCTTTCTATAGACCCTTTTAAGTTTAGGCAATAAATCAAACTCGAATAAATCACCCATTCCATTGCACGTACAAGGGTTTACAAATTCTTTGAAGTACTGGTTGGCTTTTCCCATTTGCATTCCAAAATCTAAGAATATCTTGGTTCCTTTGTCTTCAATTAGGAATTTGTTCCCTCCATTTCATGAACAC
>DATBHO010000134.1:0-1871 GCA_036557405.1 Nitrososphaeraceae archaeon | reverse complement strand
TGTTCTTTGATGTCCATTCTTGGGATTCCCATGGCCAATCACACCTGAGCGGCCGGCATATCGATTTATCATGTTAATGTCGTGCATACATTGCTTAAGAAACTACTCATCCACTTCGAATCATAAAATAAATAAATTCCTTTTTTTAGGGAAATTCGTAGACTACAATAAAGAAAGTATTAAGAAGTTATAGTATCAGTTTTTAAATGACATATATAATTTTCCACACCTAGATTATTCTCTAAACCATCCTTCAAATTTCTGGCTTGCACTATTTCAAAAATGTTGTCGTATTCTCTAATTCTGAATAAATGACTAAAGATCTACTCTGAATTGTAGACAATCCTAGGCAATTATATATTAAAAATCACGCACTTTGCTTCCTGAAGAGGGCGTGTGCAAACAATTGTTGAGTCAAAATTATCAAATGTTCGTCGTCATAGAATAAATCGTCTTGACACTTTAGGTTTGCAATTATCAGTCTGTTTTATTGGATCTTTATGTGTATAAGATCGGCCGATGGGTGTCACATTGAATCTTGAAGTGGGTAATACATCATAACATGTGCGTGCAATGGCAGACGGATTCAAACTATATACTAAACTAGTAGGCGTTTCTTTCTTAAGGATACATTACGATATTTGCCAAATCAGATATATAAAATGTATCATATTCACTATTAGTAATTAACATTTATATATTTTATTTTATGATCAAACATAACATCTATTCATAAAATTCAAACTAATAGTTATACTCCAATTCCAGTCTACTAGTAACTAGATACAGTCTTATCAGTAAGACTCGAAAAAATACACCACAAATTGTTATAGATTAAAGTTGTTTGCCTATGGCATGTTAAAAACTCCGTCATAATCACTTTGACTTTTTAAAGGCGAAATAGTAAAAGACACCTGCAACTATAATAACAATAATGTACCAATAGGGTATAACGAAACTTCCTATAAAATCAACGTGAGGTATATGCAATCCACTAAGATTCTTTGTAGTCCAGTCTGATGCTTGCATCAATAGTCCTCTCTTGGGATCATTATCAAGCGGTAACCACCATCTGTAGAAAAACCATGTAAAGTCTTCTACCAAGATAGCTGATAGCACATTTGCAAATCCCAGAGATGCAGCTTTTCTCCTTTCATGTTTCCCAAGTATGTTAAAGCTGATACTATCAAAGAAAGGACCAAAACCAACCAGTATAAAGATGACGATCATGGGAAATATGTGATAGGAATAGAGTCCGGCTATTATAGGAGTAGCAACGCGATGAGTGCCAGATTTTACTGTAAGATTGGCGGTCTTGCCTTGGACTGGATCATTTATGTAATAATATTCTAAGTAGCCGTAGCTAACAGCAAATATTATAACTAAACTAGAAGTTAAAAGAAAAGATATTCGAGTTCTCAGAAGCAAGTCTGCATTACTTGACTTTGAATTCTTTTCTGTCTGGCCACTGTTCTTCCAGGATTTTTTCATGCTAACTTTTCAACTCGGACATCATCATCACAAGTATTTTCAGTTTCTAATAATATCCATAATTTTGGATTTTCGTGGTTTAGTACAGTTGTCTGATAGCATAGCAAGTACCGTCTCACGATTTATTGATATCATTGCTTCGGAATCTACATCGTAATGAATCTTTTGTGATTGAAAGTTTGATTATTATTTGGTCAGAATTACGAGGCCATCTGGGTACCTGCTATTTCCAGCATTCTATCGTCCTTGTTAAACCCGATTTGTAATATTCTTGCGTTAAGATTAGTAGCAAGTTCTTTATAGTCTACTCCCTTGTTATCAATTCGGACATTAAATTTCGCGTCAGTATTTCCCTGACTCTTTGCGTCTAGGACATTTCT
>DATBHO010000133.1:0-21133 GCA_036557405.1 Nitrososphaeraceae archaeon | reverse complement strand
CCATTTATCATCCATTATGGAGAGAATCTTGCAGGATTTCGTACCATTTCATCAAAAATAGTTTGTCTTAATAAAATAATGATCGGTGTACTTGTCTTCTTAATTACTTATTCGACGAGAATTAATGTCTTCATTACCATCACATATGCCCAAATTGAAGTCTCAAAAGACATGATGTTAACCCAGAGGAAAGATAAATTATACTCTTGAAAGATGTGGACAGAGATACCATCTGGTTACTTTCAGGTCGTTGGACAAGTAACCTATTCAATAATACCAGATTTAACAATATAAATCCGGGCAGAGTTTCAGTTCTTATAGACATGGTAATTGCAAATGGACCTTCTCCTCACAAACATACAATACCTCATTTTACTTTGACAATCGCGTCCACCTACAAAAATTCGTCGGTGTAATAGGAACACTATACATAAGCATGAATTTAGGTCCAGTTTTTGCCATTCGAGAAACCATAAGGAATTTACAGAATGAGACAAGCTCATGTAAATAGTGGATGTCTTATTATGCTAAAAGTATAAAGCCTTATAATGACCTCGATATTAGGAGCTTAACTTGATATTATCTAATAATGACGCTCAAGAAAACAGGCGAAACGAGCATGTCAAAATTGATGAAAAAGCAGAAAACAGCAGATATCTGGATGGAGATCCTCCAATTACAAAAAGTGTCACGATAAGTAGTGTTCTCTCTCACGTATTTCGAAGACCATATGTGTCCGTGTCACCTGATACTCCACTCCTTGAATTGGGAACATATCTGGCGACTGGACATCAAATATATGTGGATGGACTAATCGTTGCACGAGGCAAAAAACTTGCTGGAAGGATTGGTGGCCAACACATACTGGATTGCATTCTTAAGACATCTTACGATAACTGGTCTATGGTGAAGGCATCAGAGTTAATGGAAGAGAGTGATTCATCACTTGAACTGGATTCATCACTACATGACTTGTTGGAGTTATTTGCAGGAACGAAATTTGCCTTGGCACCTATTGCGCACAAGGGTGAATTGATCGGGTCAATCGGAATTAGAGATCTTCTACCGTTGGTCTTTGAATCAAAGCTCCCTGCTCAAGTAACAACTATTGGCTCTACGCAAATACTCCTTAAAGGTGATGAGACACTCAGAACTGCAATAGATACCATGCTTAAAAAGAGAATAAGGAACCTGGTATTATCTGGTAACCTAAAGGGCTCCAATAACAAAGAAGATTACATCATCAATGACAGAAAGATATTAGAATTCATATTCAGTTACGAAGGGAAAAAAGTCATGGCCGGAGTGATCGAGTCTGAAGCCTTTAGCAATATTCGAGTAGACTCTCTCGATTTGATATCTGCCTCCCATGTCTCTCAAACAGAAACGGTCAGCAGAGCTGCAAATATGTTAAGAGATATCAATACCCCTGCAATTCTCTCAGAAGATCAGATCATCACACCATGGGATGTAGTCATGAAAACAATATGGAAGAAAGACAAGGAGATTTAGAGCACAATTTTTAAAAATATGCACTCAACAATTCTAGTCATTTTTGGTGGTACCTAAGATGTTATCTCTCAAGTGACGATGATGGCTCACATAATAACTGAACTTGCAAGATACCATAGTACAATTAATTCTAAAGAATTTGGCTTTACATGACCTGTCGTGGAGAGCGATATTTTGCACAAGTTGTGGTATACAAATTAATGATTGAATGGCGATTTTCCTATTCCTATCTCGATCAATAATAGAAATATTTGTCAAAAAAAATGGGTGGGTTAGTTTATGCGCTACTTTATCTCCACTTTAGTCTCTTCATTTTTTATTGGTGTTTTTTTCGGAACCTGTATATGCAAAACACCATTTTCCATTTTTGCATCTATTTTCGAGGGAACTATCTCTTCAGGGGTAGAGATACGTCTTCTAAGTGAGCTGTATGATCTCTCATTATACAAGTAATTTTTTCTCTTTTCCTCTTACTTCTTTTCCTGCTCTCCAGAAATGTCGATATAGTCGGTACCCGCTTTGACAGATATCTTGTCTTTTGGAATACCGGGAGTTACTAAATTAATTTCATATTTGTCGCCTAAGTCTTCCATATCGCATAGAGGGAAACGAGTATCAAAGTCTGATGAAATCTCTCTTCTTCGGTCAAGGAACTGACTAGGTAAATAGAACGCATCTTCCATATCCCTTCTAAAGCCTTCAAATATGTCGTCAAATGCTGTAGGAAACAACGCTTTTCTTTTTGTAATTTCTGACTTTCCTGAATTCATATAGATATATTTTAAACAAACTTATTTTAACACTATGGATGCACTGCAATGCAGGTTATCCCAGCTGATTAAGTATATAGTATGTTAGGTAATACTATACGAATCTAGTAAAGCGTATCCGAATCGAAATCGGAATTAGAACCCTTGTCGTGTGGCTTCAACCCTCGTATCTTTTTGATCTCAGGCCTTAAAACGCCTTCATTAACGCAATCATTTACTTTCATAGTACTGTCAATGAACTTTAAGTGTGAAATTGTTTTCATAAAGTCCACAATGAAATTATTATGTAATGAAAATAAAATGGAGATCAAAATGTCATTTCAAGATTATCTCTTATTTAAAATTACTAACAAGTTGCAATCAATACTTTTCAAATTCTGGCATTAAGTTCTCTAATCGATACTTATTGTATCTTTCATAAATTTCAGTAAATTTTGAAGAAAAAGCATTACCATAGAATTCTGAAAATAGACTAGGATCTTTGTCAATGGCATTGAATATGTCTCTCTGCGTCAATATTCCAGTCATTTTGTTATTCTTGTCTACTGCTACGAGTCTCCGAATTTTCTTATTGTTCATGAGCTTAGTTGCGTCATTTATAGACGCAGACTGTTCTATAGTAATTAAAGGTGTACTCATGAGCGTTTTAAGTGGAGTCTGGAGCAAATCTTGATCAAGCTTTCCCAAAATTCGCACTATGTCACGCTCAGTAATTATACCCACAGGAATGAGGTTATTGGCACGAGTAACAATTATCACACATCCGATACCGTTTGCGTACATAATATTGCATGCACTTCTGATATTTTGATCTTCAAAATCAGTTTGCACTTTTGGGTTCATTAAACTTGATACCGATATCTTTTCTGAGTACATTTAGATATAGTTATGAAACATGATATTTATCTATCATGAGTTCAGTGTAATGCAGAGCATTTAGTGATTTTTTTGTTGAAATACGATATCTTTTTCGTATCATAAAATAAAGGTATGAATATAATTAAAACTAATATCTTTGGAAGGAATCTCTTTATAAAAGTAGATTTAATTATGTACTGTAAATTTGTGCCCTCCAGTAAACTCTTTAATATAGCCCGGAGACATTCAATTTCCTAAAGGAAATTACGTCAATCTATGAATTCGATTAGTAGAGACTTGATTCTCCTAACTAATTTGTATCCATCAGAATTCTCAAAGCCAAATGTGAACCTAGACCTTATCTCGTTCTCTTTACGAAATACTAATAGAGCTACAACCTCGTTCTTGCGTTTATTTTTCTGTTTCACAATATTTAATTCGTATTGCAGATCTTCATTAGCCATAATTACGCTTTTGAGAAATGGCTCGATTTCTGATTTACCGAAAAGACATTTTGATCTGCTAAAAGGTTCGTAAATAACAGAATCATCTGAAAAAAGCTCCAAGAGTCCTTGTATATCCCCTGACTGGATTCTTTTGAAGTATTCTTGCGCTATAATTTCATTCTCTTTTTCCTTTTCTTCATATTTAAGAGGTTTCAATCAGTTCGCCTATTGTATATAATTTTCCATAAGCAATGTATTTATCCAGAATGAATACAGTGAATTACAGTCTAGTGCATTTAATTAAGTGGCTATTTTTCATAAATTGACTTCAGCCTTAACAGTTTTTGGCGTCGTACTAATATCAGCCTTGACTTGTGCTAATTCTACAAATATTTTTGACAACAATTCCTTCGCGAATAACGACCAGTTTTCTCCTAACTCATGTTGTATGATGAAGACATGTTTTCTTCCTGCTTCTATCCTATGATCCGACATAATCCCTGCGACTTTCATATATTCTCGCAGTACGTCCAACACAGTCCAAAAACTGTAATCTTTTCTCATAAACAGTACAGAGTCCTTCATTACGTTTAGGGCAGTTTCTGCAGCGTTGTTTACAATCTTTGTCCTGTACGACTCTAAATCTGCTATTTTAGCATCTGCAGCAAGCTGCATCGTTTTATCTATCAGAGTGGACAACATTGATTTTGGAATTGGAATCATACCCAATTTGTTTTCAAATCTATCCCATTCGACAAATCTTCTAAGAACTTGGTTTACCAGTACATTTAGGGAGATCTCCCCTTGATCTGCTTCTCTTTGTAATTCCTCTATTACCTTTGTATCTAACCTGAAAGTTATGCTCTTTGTTTTTCTGGGTTTTACACTTTCATCTGAATCGAACAAGTCCAAAATACTTCCCTGTTCAAAAAATCGATATGGAAATTAATATGTTTTATACTTAAATCCATTTATTTCAATAATTCTGAAGGTCCTCTACGTTTACTTAGAAAAACGTAATCATATTTGTCAAGACTTTATCGTCCTATTTGCCCAGAAATTTACCCAAATTTATCAAACAGTCACTTTCATGTTTGATAGTAGCTTTCTAATCCATGGAACTTCTAGAAATTGCCTAGTAAAAATTGAAAATAGTTAAGGAGTAATCAGACTAAATTAAGGGATAATTACGGCCCTGCCACTGATACTCCCCGTACGCAATAGGTCAATTGCATCATTCACTTTGGATAGTGAAAACTTACGAATATGATGCTTAATTTTCTTGTTCTTAGCCAATTCGATAACTTCGCAAAGCTCATTATAATTTCCCCACAGAGAGCCATAGATTTGAAATTCCTTGATCACTGTTTGAAATAAAGGGGCTTTGATTTCTCTACCAAACAAACCTACTACCACCATTGCGCCATTTTTATTCAAAATGTTAACAGCTGTATTGAGAGTGCTTTCCAAACCTACGGTGTCCAATACCACGTCAATGCCTTGACCTTTCGTCATAATCTCAATTTTGTTCCGAATATCTTCCGACGTGGCTATGTTGAGCGTGAAGTCTGCTCCGACTTGTTTAGCTAATTCCAGTTTATCCTCCCTGCGATCCATGGCCAAGATGTTTGCACCGGAACCTAAAATTTGTGCATATTGAATGCCATAGAAACCTAATCCCCCTATACCGATTATTGCAATGTTTTTGTTTGGACCTAAAAACTGTCGCACTTTCTTAATTGCCCTGTAAGGGGTAAGTCCCGCATCTGTTAGGGGTGCTATTTCCTCAGGTTTCAAGGACGTGGCACCTTTGTCGACCCTTACTAGAAATTTGTAAGAAGGTACGAGGAGGTATTCGGAAAAACCTCCATCATATTCAGAAAGTCCGGGCCACCTGGCAGATTGGCACATTTGCTCGTCTCCTCTTTTACAGTAAATGCAATATCCACACCCCCAACCTCCAAACACTGCTACTAAGTCCCCTTCTTTGATACTATTTTTAGGAACTGACGCTCCAGTTTCCTCCACCCAACCGGCCACTTCATGACCTGGAGTTTTGGGTAGGCTAATTGGTAAACTTTTCTGCCAATCTCCATTAATTAGGTGTAAATCAGAATGACACAATCCGGAAGCTCCAACTCTCACAATCACCTGTTCTGGAGATGAAATTGTTGGTTTCTGGATATCGTCAACTTCAAGGGGAAAACCATACTTATGAATTCTTGCTGCGCAAATATTGTTTCCACTTGATTCCAGATTTTTAATCCCTTGTGTTGTCATAAAAATAGATCTCGTCCAAATGGATATATTCAGTGAGAGTACAGTGCATTGCATAAATTTTTAGTTCAAGCCCGATTCACTTGTCCAACTGAACTCTACGTCATTTTCTGAGAAGATTTGTATAAAGCTGGAAAACAATCAGCAGAGAAATGGCTAACAAAATAGAAAGCTCAGCAAAATTACGAGAAATAGTAGAGGGAAATACTAGATCCTAAGTGAAGGTAAGAGAAGTTTAGAATAGAATTGTCGTCAAAAAACCTTTTAGTGCTCGTCACCAATTTTGGAACTATGAGCTCTGAGCTTGATAAAAAAAGAATGGCACATATTTTAGGAGGAGGTAAAGAAAAACAAGATCAACAACGAAAAAGGGGTAAACTGACCGCTTTTGAGAGGGCCGAAGCAATTTTTGATCCTGGAACATTCGTTGAGATTGATCCTTTTGTAGTTCACGATTGTAACGAATTTGGGTTAGAAAATAAGAAGATTCTCGGAGATGGAGTAATCACCGGCTACGGTCTCATCGATGGTCGATTAGTTTACTCGTTCCTGCATGATTTTACAGTGCTTGGAGGTTCTTTGGGTCTAGCATTTGCTTCAAAAGTTTGCAAGATAATGGATCTTGCGACGAAACAGGGTGCTCCCATTATTGGGATCAATGATTCTGGAGGAGCTCGTATTCAAGAAGGAGTAAAGAGCCTCGCGGGGTACGCTGAAATTTTCCATAGGAATGTGCAATCATCGGGAGTAGTACCTCAGATTTCTGTTATAGTGGGCCCTTGCGCAGGAGGAGCCGTTTACTCTCCAGCAATAACTGACTTTATTATTATGACTAAGTCAGCATACATGTTTATTACTGGACCAGAGGTAGTAAAGGAAGTAACTAAAGAACAGGTAGACTTTAACGCTCTGGGAGGTGCTAGTGTACATAATGAAAAGAGTGGTGTTGCCCATTTTGTTGCGGAAGATGAGCAAGATTGCTTCACACTTCTTCGCAAATTACTTTCCTTTTTCCCATCAAATAATCTTGAAAACCCTCCTCGTATACAATCTAAAGATGATCCTAATAGACAAGATCAGGAATTAGATTCAATCCTACCTTCCAGTTCGCAAAAGCCATACGATATGAACGAACTTATTAGGAAAATAGTAGACAATCGCGATTTTGTTGAGGTGCAGAGACACTGGGCAATGAACATTATAATAGGACTAGCAAGACTTAATGGTAACCCTGTTGGCATAGTGGCAAACAATCCTCAAGTACTTGCAGGTGTTCTTGACATTGACTCCTGCGATAAAGCTGCTCGATTCGTTAGATTTTGTGACTGTTTTAATATACCTCTAATTGCATTTGTTGATGTGCCCGGTTTCCTACCAGGAACGTCTCAAGAGTGGGGGGGAATAATAAGGCATGGAGCAAAACTTCTATATGCTTTTTCTGAAGCGACCGTTCCGAAATTCAGTATCATAACCCGAAAAGCATATGGCGGGGCTTATTGCGTACTGAATAGTAAACACATAGGTGCTGATTACAACTTTGCGTGGCCCAGTGCCGAAATTGCTGTTATGGGCCCTGAAGCAGCATGTAACATAATCTTTAAGAAAGAAATATCAGAATCACAGAAGCCGGACAAGAGAAGAATTGAATTAAGTGATGACTACAGAATTAAATTCTCAAATCCTTACGTAGCAGCATCGCTTGGATACATTGACGACGTGATAGAACCAAAACAAACACGGCCAAGGTTAATATCTTCACTGATGTCCATTTATAAAAAGAGGGTAAACAAGCCACATAGGAAGCACGGTAATATTCCTGTTTAAGCGGCTAGTAGAATTTCGTTTTGGAGATGTTAGCACTCGAAAACTGCAGTTGTTTGTCCAACAAAAGTGTGGCACTTACACTTTTTGCAATGTTCACAGCCGTCCTTTTCAGGAAGATGAAATTCTCTAGTGTGATAACACCCAACGCATATGTCGGATTTGTTCAGCGTTTCCTCTTGCGACATTTTCCTTGTATATTAATGGGTAGTTTACAACCATAAGGACTCGGGTTGCAGTGAAATGCCTTGCACCTCGTCCAAGCATTAACGATAGATTACCCATATCTATAGGCATAAAGATTAAATTTGCAAGGCTAGACAAGCCGAGTATGGAAAAATAGTTAATTACTCTGGTGTTCATTTTAGGAATCCTGTTTGCTCCTGCACTCTTGCACAATTCTTATTCGGAGAATGCAACAAAAGGTGTTAAAGCATTTCACAGTGACGTAGACGTTAGTCCGATAGAAGGAATCATCATGATTAATGAAGATCAAAACAAGACTGTGTTTTTCCAGCCAAATACTCTTACTATACGCGTTGGTGGTGAAATATTAATAGCAAATAACTCAACGTCAGATCATTCTGTTACAAGTGGATCAGGACCTAATGATCCGATGTCTGGAAAGTTATTTAATACTGAGGTTATTAAGCCAAAAGGATTTGTAGAATATATACCACAAAATCTAACTCCAGGTAATTATTCGTTCTATTCATCAACTGATCCCAAAATTAAGGGACAACTGGTAGTAACTCCTTCAAACTAAGCATTACCAGTTTTTATTGCAACTGGTGGTGGTGTTTAGGTGGATCTTGGTTGAAAATGAACAAATAACAACCCAATTCGTGACTACCCACCAGATATAAAACAACATCCCATACTGCGAATAATAAGCACTTGATTTGCAGGACAATGCATTTCAACTATAACTATTCTATTTGATAACCCTTCAAGGTAAAATGAAGAGCGACTGATAAATCATTATAAGAAATTTGTTCTTTATCTAGGGAATATTCTCTAGTCTGTTCGCAGTTCGTGCACATTACATTGTGTGCTACATTCAGGATACTTAAAAACGCCAGGTTCATAACCAGATTCATTATCTTCTTTTTGTTTAGGAATCGTATACTATGATGGATGACCTGTCTCTTAGTTGGATACCATTGAAAATAAGACGATGTTACAACCGATTGAATTGATTTTTGGTGATTTTAATATGTAATTAATAAATGTCAATTATGTATGTTCTTTAGTTAGAGTTTTTTGTTTTAGTTACTAATTTTGCCTTAAAATAAACACACTATTTGGTATCTAATAGATGTATTAAAGTATTAAAGACCATTTAAGCAACCGCTAACTCATAAAACTAGGAAACTATATCTCTTAAGACTTTGACTAAATATATGCTAGCCAATGAAGTTACTTATCGCTAACAGAGGAGAGATCGCGACAAGAATAGTCAAGAGCTGTAATAAACTTGACATAATTCCTTGTGGCGTGTATTCTGAGGGGGATAAAAATTCAGTTTATATAAAATCTCTTAAAGAGGCTCTGAATATTGGAGGATTTACAGCGACTGATAGCTATCTGAAAATGGATAAGATAGTAAACGCCGCCAAGAAACTCGGGTGTATTATGATACACCCAGGCTATGGTTTTCTTGCAGAAAATCTGGAGTTCTCCGAGCTTTGCAAAAAGGAAGGCCTCATCTTCGTCGGACCTTCACCAGAAGTATTGAAAGTTTCTGGAGATAAGCTCAGAGCAAAACATACTGCATCAAGAGTTGCTCCGGTATTGGAAGGAAAAGAAGTGTCAACTGAAGACCAGGCCCTGAAAGTGGCATACGATATTGGCTATCCCGTTATATTGAAAGCTGCTAGGGGTGGAGGAGGCAGAGGACTGAGGATTGCAAAGTCCCCTGATGACATAAGTAGAGTCATTGATATCTCTAGAAATGAATCAATGATTAGCTTTGGGTCAGATCGGTTATTTATAGAAAAATATATCGAACAACCCAGGCACATTGAAGTGCAAATTCTTGGGGATAACTCAACTATAATCCAACTGGGCGAGAGGGAATGTTCTGTACAGCGACGTCATCAGAAGCTTATTGAAGAAACACCTTCACCGGCTCTCACACATGAAATGAGAAAAAGAATTACAGATACCGCCATAGCCATAATGAAAGAAATGAAATACGATAGCGCTGGAACAGTGGAATTTCTTTTTAAGAATGAGCATTTTTACTTTATGGAAGTTAACTCTAGGATTCAGGTTGAGCATCCGGTAACTGAAGAGGTCACGGGGATTGACCTAGTGGAGCAACAGATCAACATAGCCTCGGGAACAGGTTTAACAATAAAACAAAAAGACGTGAAACCAAGGGGACATGCAATAGAGTGTCGCATTAACGCAGAACATCCATTGAGCTTTATTCCTTTTGCAGGCACGATCAAGTCATTTTCCCCTCCCTTTAATACAAAGCATGTAAGAATAGATACAGCATTATCAACTGATAGCACGATACCACCATTTTATGACTCATTAATAGCCAAATTGATATGCTTTGGGGATAGCAGATATGATGCCATTGAAAGAATGAAGCAGTCTCTTTCGATGTTTAGAATTTCAGGCATTCCGACAACAATTCCATTTCACCTGTCGGCGTTAAATGATACAAGATTCATAGAAGGCATCTACGACACATCATTTGTTGACAAATTAAGGCCATATTCAGTAGTAGATGGAGAGGTAGCGTCCGCTATTCTATGCCAGTTGCCAAGAAAAATAAAATTTTTGATAAATGAAGAGAGTTCAAATGAGAATGTTTGGATGAAGAGTAGATTTAGTGAATCAAATTTTGATCATTACTTTTCAAATTCAAGGTGGGAGCATAATATATGAAAGTTAATGTTAATGGCAACGAATATAACATAGTCATAATGGGCCATAACGTTATAGTTAATGGGAAACGTTTATCTGCTATATTCAATGAAAACGATATTACAATAGATGGCAAGAAATTTTATCTAGACTACATGGAAGAAGGTGATCCAGCCCTGATGATTGTAAATGGAATGGCGTATGTTGTTTCTAAAAGATCGGAACCCTCTGGTTTCATGAAACAAATTAAGGCACCGATAAGCGGTAGAATAATAGAAGTATTAGTAAAGTCTGGAGACGATATAAAAAGGGGTCAGCTAATGTTTGTTCTTGATGCAATGAAGATGCAAAATCAGATTAACTCTCCGACGACAGCTAAACTATCAGATTTAATGGTACATATAGGCCAGACTGTAAAGACAGGAGATGTTCTAGCTACTCTTGTGTGAACTTAAGTTTAGAATCAAAGCATCCGTTATCTTACTTCCATTTTCGAAGGTCACCCTCTAGCAGACCGCTTCCCAAGTGTATTCTATCTATATGCTTCGACAATTCGGTTTTGTCACTAAATTTAGACTCGCAATATGGACAGATTAAGATGGGAGTTTTGGACGTTTGAGGTTTCTCTAGCTCAACAAGTTCAATGTTTCTTTCGGGAACATTTCCAGCAAGCGACATTAATGTAGCGACACCAATTATACTTCCCTGTTCTAATATTGGAAGACGTCGCAAACCTTTTTCTCGCATTATCTTTATAGCCTCAATACATGGCGTGTGCTTATCGACTGTAATCAGCGGAGTGCTCATAATTTTTTTTATCTTGGTCTTGTACATGCCCAGGCTCTTTGCCACGGCTCGATATATTATATCCCGTTCAGTAACAATTCCCGTCACCGTCCCGGTTTCAGAATCTCTTACTAATATGCTTGTTACACCATTCTCTTCCATAGCCCTTGCAACCTCATTTATAGATACAGAATCATCCAAGATAACAACATTATGTTCCATTACCTCAGTAACAGGCGCATCGAGATTCTTGTCTTCAGATAATTTCAATGTTACTTATTAGAACGATTTCCATTTATTAAAACTATATGCATATTGAAACCCTAGAGTATTAATCTCCATCCTTGACTTATTAGGAGTCGGCACAATGTCAAAGAAAATAGATTTCGTTGAAGAAATCAATAGCTAGAATATTTCGCAGAATTACTTCTCCTTTGTATTTTTCTTACAACAAATTTTACCAAATCGTCCGTTTCCTATGATGAAGAATTCAATGTATTAGGATATCAAGGAAACAAGCGATTTAAGAGTCAATTCAGACAATCATAATAATTTTAAAGATAAATGGCCTCAAATCTGCGACTAGAAAAAGAAAAAGATTATCATTGAAATAGTTTTTGAATTTATTTATTAAATTACCAAACACTATATTTTATATTAATTTAGCATCTTTTGATTATTTTACTACTAACACTGGACAGGGAGCGTTCACAACAACTCCAGTTGCGGTGCTACCAAGCATAAAACGGAACTCTGAAACGCTCCTTATGCCAATCACTATGAGATCTATCTTTTCTTTCTCGGCGTATCCAGCTATTTCATCAACGACAGAAGATTCTGTTTTTATGTTAACTCCGGCCGAAACGGATTGTTCAGAAATCTTATCAAGATAGGCATAATCATGTTTAGTTCCCTTCTCAGGAAAATATTTACCAGCGGGGACAACATAAAGTGCCACGACATCCGCGGAAAGTTCTTGACCTATCTTAATTGCATAATCTCCGGCTCTCTTTGAATTTTCTGAACCATCAACAGCCACCAGTATTTTATTTATTTTGATGTCTTTGTACATGTTACTCAGCTTACTTTTACTGCCTTTGAGCCACATTTAGGACACGCAATCTTCCTATGCACATAACCGCAGTTCATGCATGAGAAGGTAAGAGGCTTGTATAGTGTGTTACCTACGCCCCGATCCCTACCAGATTCCAAGGAAGATAATGACTTGTAATAACCTTTTATTCCTCCCATACCAGCCTTTCTCAACATAACCTCGGCTCTAATGATATTAAGGGAAAAGAGGACGGCTATAGAGGCGAGAAATCCGACAGGAAATGGTAGGAGCAAAGATAGTATAATCACTGTGCCTAGAGAGATAAACATCCATGCCAGTTGGTTCTTTCCAGTTAGGTTCTCATACTCATCATGATTAGTCATCAGATGAATTATCTTGTTCATGATATTTATCCCCTTGGAGTTGGGTGTATTGCACTGCAATACATTTGCCATCAACTTAAATGAATTTTGGTTACAAAGACGGATGCCAGGTAAATTAGAATAGTGGGCTAGATCAATTCACGGAAGTTGTTAATGTCAAGTTTGCGCCTTTGGAATTAGGTAGCACTTTCAAGGTGATCATATGGCCGATAACCAGTGTGCGACAAAAATGGTCATGTGCTTTCTAGTCTGTCAATCCTAAACATAACAAAAATATGTACTAACTAGAAATAAACTAATTGTATATTTTTGGTGTGAGATTATATGAAAATACTGATGGTTTCAACTGAATATCCCCCAATGAAGGGTGGCGTTGCACACTATTCTCAGAAGTTGGTAGGTTCCTTAAGGAATGAAGGTTTGGAGGTTTCCGTCGTCTGTAACGAAGACGGCAATGGAGACTTTATTGGCATCTCCCCATATAACCGTCACAATTCGGAAGTTCTTTTAGAAGCAGTTGAGGAATTCAAACCGGACGTGGTCCATGTCCAATATGAACCGGGGCTATACGGTATACATCTGGATCCAATAAACCCCAGAAAGACAGGTACAAATATAGAAGCTTTTTATCACGATTGCAACCTTCCCATCGTTACTACCTTCCATTCTGCCTATACATTTGCTCAGTGGATGAGATTAATAGTTCCTATAAGGGATGGAAAGTTAGGCAGGGTCGGAACGCTTTTACGAACAATGTATGACTGCTGGACCCATCTTCTAAATCACTCTTCATTTAATTCTCTGAATAGAGCAAAAATAGGTCCTAATAGGACAGGAGTTGTTTTTTCAAAATATCTTCGGAATCTAATACCAGGCAGCTATCTAATATATCATGGATCAGAACCGAGTGTTTCCTGTCCTGTAGACAAGACTGAAGTGAGAAAGAAGTTTTTACTTCCTGAAGATGCCAACATTGCAGTTGCTACTGGATTTATGACAGCTACCAAGGGATGGGACATCATTAGAAAAATGAGAGTTCCCAACGATTGGAAAATTGTCATAAATTCTTCAAAAAATCATTACAGCAAGGAAGTAGTAAAAAAAAAGTTCGAAAATGACGGCGTAATTGATCTCAACAGAGGATTTCTCAATGACACAGAGCTGTCAATGCTATTATATTCAGCAGACGCATTAATCCTCCCATATAAGGTAAGTTCGGCTTCAGGGGTAATGTTTGATGGGTTCGCTCATGGGCTTCCATTCATATCAAGCAATATAGAATTCTTCAAGGAATTTTCTGATATGGGATTAGGTATTTCAGTTGACAGGGATCCCTCAGATTTTTCAAGAGCACTACTGGAACTCAAAGGAGATTATAAAAAATATAAAGACGCAGTGGTAGAATTTAGTAAGAACCTTAGATGGAGAGAAGTAAGTAGAAAGCACATTTTTCTCTACGAATCAATTGTTAAAACCCTTTTTTAGTCTTAAAGAGGAAAAATGTCGAATTTAGTTTCACTGAGTAAAATCTATAGCATAGAAGGATGTCTCCCTTTAAGTCATTTATGAATATCAATAACAATGACGCTGATGAACGAAGGACAAAAATCAGGATCAAAACTGAATTTGAAGGATTCAAAAAGTTTGATATTAGTCTAATTAAAAACAACTTAGGTGTCCAAGATGGAAATAAGTCACCTATGGGTCTTGGGGATAATTTACAACGATAACGGAACTTTAAGTAGAGCACATCAAGAGCGAGTCTTGAAAAGTGATTTTTGAGTAACCATAAATATCATCATGTTGCAAGTTTACACGATGAGTCTAGATTCAGTACTGGTATCAGCTATAATGAGCAAGGACGTGAAAATTGAAGGTGAAGAGCAGGATATAGGTGCGGTATGCAGGCTCATGGGTGATAATGATATAGGATCTGTTATTATAGTGAAAAGAAAAGACATGGATCAAATCCCCGTAGGGATAGTTACTGAGAGAGATATCGTGCGGACCTTTGGTAGAAAGGCCGGCGATCTCAAGGAACCATTAACTACCTTTATGAGCAAGCCAATAATCACCATACGGTATAATAGTACTGCTAGAGAGGCTATGCAAGTGATGAATTCAAATCACATAAGAAGAATTGTGGTGGTTGACCAAAGCGATAGAATGATTGGAATTTTAACAGAAAAGGATATTTTTAGAGAATTGCTAAAAAAATCTGGACTTCTAGACGACTTCACAAAATATGGTTAATTTGTTATTTGTGAAATCTCATAATTAAGTGACAATAGCATGACAATTCTCACAACCCACTCTTTTGTTTTTTAATTAGACTATAGAGAGGCTACGAGCTGGCTGCCAGTATATTTGGGATGATTTTCACAATTTCCGGAAGGGCTTCTTGTTATTGCCTTGGCTATTAGCGCGACTTTCTTCCCGGATGTAGAGTTGAGCAGATTAATTGTCGGAAATTATACCGTGCTAATTAGTATTTAGTCTTTCTGTAAAATATTCTCTTTGTAATTTCTGCAGCAAATACGTATGTGAGCACAATTAATAAAATTGCGATCAAATTTGTTATGGGAAGTGACCGAACTTCAAATAATTGGCCCAACGGAGTCATTGGTAGTAAAATAGTTAAAACAGCGGTAGCGAGGATTGCTAATAACAAATATTTTCTTGGTCTGCTCTTAAATAACGGTCTTTTAGTTCTTATCACCAATACTATTGTTGCAGCTGAAATAATGGATTCAGTAAACCAAGTTGTCCTGAATACTTCTGTATTGGCATGTATTAAAAATATAAGAACTCCAAATGTGGCGTAGTCAAATACCGTGCTTAAAAGTCCAAAAACTAGCATGAATTTGGAAATAAATTTAAGATCCCATCGTCTGGGTTTTTCCACCATCTCCGGATCTACGTTATCAGCAGATATCGTCATTTCAGGAATGTCTGTTAAAAGATTCATAAGCAGAATCTGTTTTGGAAGCAAGGGAAGGAATGGTAAGAACAGAGAGGCCCCGGCCATACTGAACATATTGCCAAAATTCGCACTTGTCGCCATGAAGACATATTTAAGAGTGTTTGCGAAGGTCCTTCGTCCTTCTTGAACTCCCTTTACCAGGACGTGTAAGTTCTTCTCAAGGAGAACAAAATCGGCCGTTTCTTTTAATACTTCACTAGCTGTGTCAACCGATATACCTGCATCAGAGGCATGTAGTGCTGACGCGTCATTAATTCCATCTCCCATGTATCCGACTACATTTGCAGCTCTTCGTCTCAATGCCAATATAATCTGTTCTTTCTGAATTGGGGCTACTTCAGCAAAAATATCAATATCCGCAGCCAGTCTTACCAATGCTTCAGTACTCATATGATTTAGGTCGGCTCCGGTAAGAATGTGGGAGGTTGACAGGCCGACACTTTGTCCAACGTAGGCAGCAACATGCTTATTGTCTCCAGTTATGAGTTTTAGAGAGACTCCAAGCTTCTTAAGCTCGTTTATGGATTCTTTAACGTCCTGTTTGACAGGATCAAAAAGCACAAGGTATCCCGCAAAAGTCATATTAAATTCATCATTTTTGCTAATGGAGTTGCAAGAGGTGGACATTAATTTGTAGGATATGCCCAAAACACGGAAACCTTTCTTGCCAAGCTCTTCATACTTATCTTGGATTAGGTTTCCCACGTTTGACATATCTAATATCTCTCCTGATGTGACTTCGGCATTCGAACAAATAGAAATCACATTCTGTAATGCGCCTTTCGTTACTATTATACGGGAGTTATTTCCGGAAAGAAAGATGCTTAACCTCTTACGGATAAAGTCATACGGAACTTCACCTAACTTTGTATAAGACGAAGTATCAAATTGATGAAAGTCTTTAATAGCTTTGTCTATAGGGTTTACAAATCCTGTTTCATAGAATGCATTAAGGTAAGAAAAGAGGAGCACCTTTTCGCTAGGATTTCCGTGGGCGTCTATTGCTGAATGTATTTTCACTTCTCCAACTGTCAGTGTTCCAGTCTTATCTGAGCACAGGATGTTCATACTACCGAGATTTTCTATAGATGCAAGCCGCTTCACAATAACCTTCTCGGTTGCCATACGTTTAGCTCCATGAGCAAGGCTTACGCTTATTATTGCAGGGAGAAGTTGTGGGGTTATCCCTATAGCCAATGCCAATGAGAAAAGAAATGAATCTAGCACGGGTCGATGAAAATAGATGTTGATTACGAATGTAGAAATGACTAACATTAATGTAATTTCCAAAAGGAAGTAACCAAATCTTCTTACTCCATGTTCAAATTCTGTCTCAGGGGCTCTTTGTCTGAGGCTTTCGGAGATATTTCCTAATTCAGTAGACGCTCCAGTTCTAGTTATTATTGCCTTAGCAGCTCCACTCACAATAAACGTTCCTTTAAAAAGACAATTTACTCGATCTCTTAACGGTGTTTCTCTTGGCAATGTATGGACAGATTTTTCTGATGGATAGCTTTCACCAGTTAGTGTTGCTTCGTTCACAAATAGATCGTTGCATTCCAAAATCAGGCAGTCTGCAGGCACACTGTCCCCTGATTTAAGGACAACTATGTCACCTGGAATCACAGCCTCAGAAATTACTTCCTGTAATTTGCCATCCCGAATAACTTTACATTTTGGTTCCACAATCGCTAATAATTTGTTAACGGCGTCACTAGCACGTTTTTCCTGCCAGAAACCAAGTACTCCACTTATGACTACTATTATTATGATAATTAAACCGTCTTCTTTTTCACCAAGAAAAAATGATAATAAAGCAGTAAAGATGAATATGATAATTATTGGAGTCTTAAATTGAGAAATCAAAAGTGAAAGAGAGTTATTTCTCTTATTACTTTTGACTAGATTTTTACCATATGAAATTAATCTTTGTTTTGCTTGGGAACTTGTTAAGCCTTCTACTTGGTTTGAGCTCATCCGTCCAACAAGCTCTGTTCCAGGAATACTCCAATATTCTAATTCTTGAAGGATATCTCTCATAATATCACTGACAGGATACTATTGATTTTCGGATCATTCTAGTACTTTAAGTTACGTTTTGGTCTCTCAACCTATCTATAAGCGAAATCGAACCGCAATCTATTTCCTCCAATAATCACTTATAGTCTGAATTTGATATGGATGGGTAATTCATATTATCGTCAGATCCTGATGGAGAAAAGCAAAGACAAAAAAAGTGCAGACGGATATGAAAAAATATACAAATTTACCGAAAATATCGTCTACGAGTAACACGATAATGAAGTTGTCTTTTGGATATTAATGACAATTCCCGTTAAATAATAACCTTATAGTGTCAGGAACTTGGCTATTAACACATGTTTGGGAAAAACACACCTGAAGAAGTTCTTAAATCGGTGACAGAAGGTATCAATAACGGAGACTTAGATTCATTGATAAAGTTATATGAACCTGATGCATGTTTTGCTTCTCAACCAGGACAGCTTGCTAAGAACCCGGAAGCGATTCGCGAAAGCCTGCGCAGTTTCATTGACATGAATGGTAAATTGGACCTCAGCATAAAGAGAGTCCTTAGGGCAAATGAACTTGCTCTTGTAACTACCGAATGGTCTTTCAGTGGGACCGGACCTGATGGCAGGGATGTGCATATGACTGCTAAATCTGCAGACGTTCTACGTCAACAGTTCGACGGGACTTGGAGATTTGTTATCGATAATCCGTGGGGAACAGACTAAAATTCAAGAATGAATAAGAAATATCATTCAATCTGCAAACAAATACTATCTAATCGTCATGTCTTCGGACGTCGGGATGCGGATTGTAACAATTCGGATGCAACTCATAGGCTAGCCCAGATTTTTTTTTGGGCAATTTTTCAGCGTGTTAATTTTCTATTTCTCTTTTATTTTTACTCTATAAATAAGATACAGGGAATTAATTTTCTGCAATCAATTATACTCCTCATTTTATCTCTCTATGCCAAAGTGAGTTATAAGTTCCTCTTGCAAAGAAATCCGATATAAATTACATTAATTAATTAAAGGCCTTTGTAGCGATAGATTGTCTATTGCTCACCGTTAACCCAATCGATGCTATTCTATGGACGCTCAGACGAAACGAAAAGGATGTCATCAAGCTATATAATTCCTTATCACCCATAATGCAAGTCGCCACAGGTGCTACCATGCTCAATTTCGGGTATTGGCAAGGTGATGTAAACAGTCCAGTTGTGGCTCAATCAAATTTATGTACACTTGTAGGAAAACTTGCAGATCTTGGCTCGTCTAGAACTCTAATTGATGTTGGAAGCGGATACGGAACACCTGCTCTTCAATGGAGTAGGGAATACAGACTCGGGAATATAGTCTGTGTGAATATTAATTCTCAGCAGCTCGTAAATGGATTCAAAATCGCCTCAAGTAGAATTGAAAATGCACAAGTATTTCACGTTCACTGTCTACGAACCAACATTAATTACATTAATAGCACTTCTTTATCCTTGCCATTTGCGACTGATACTGTTGACAGGATCATAGCATTAGAATCCGCACAACATTTCAAACCCTTTGACAGGTTTATTGCCGAAGCTTACAGAATATTGCAACCCAAAGGCTTACTGGTAATAGCCATGCCCGTGACAGTTTCTTTAGATAATGTCTTGAAAAAAGTTCCTAACTTGGGCATTCTCAATCTGACTTGGTCGTCAGAGCATTATGGATTTGAATATGTCAAGTCAGCTATTAGAAGATGCCGATTCAAAATAATGAACATAAGTGCTATTGGTACACAAGTATATGAACCACTTGCTCTTTATTATACTCAAAACAGGAAAGAATTGCGGCAGAAAATAATGACAATCTATCCATCATATATCGAGAAGATCCTTTGTAAATCATTGGTCAAGATGATGACTGTATCTAAAAAAGGATTAATAGAGTATATTGTATTAAAGGCACAAAAATTATAAAGTGCGTCTTCATTGCTCTAGATGCTATTTCCCGTCGTTTAGAAATAAGATAATTGGGAGAGTGAAGGATAACAAGTGTAAGTCAAAAAAATCTATCTGAAATAAAATAATTAACAATTCGGGTCAATTAGCCATAGTACGATTTAAAATGGTATTATGAATTTAATTAAGAATTTTGAGGAACAAAAAATAAGATTGTATATGAACCCGAATACATAATGGGCCCAAGGGGTTGTGAATTGTTTTTGACATAAATTTGTGGCCCGGTGGTTTGTGAAATGAAGGATGATTGGAAATTTTGATTTATCGAACCGTCATTTTTGGACAACAAAATTTTCTAGCAAGTGTCCCCTCACCGCGCCATATTCATCTCTTAACTTAAGTTCAAGTTGCACTGGTTGTGTTTCTTATTCTTAAGTGTATTAGACAAATTAAACTCCAAATAAAAAGCACTTAGTAAATCCATATCTTTGTTTCTCTTGCTAGACCTGTCCTGTATCGGCTTACCGGTGCCCCTTACGATAAATTTAGAAAATTCTAATTTATTGTCGAAAAACTTTTCTATTGCCTGAAGAAATATGAGGTGGGATATTGAATCTCAAAGTCTGGTTTGCGAGTACGGTTTTGACATTCGTATTATTCGTATGTGTCATGGAATTGGAAAGTGCTAATTTAGCATTCGGCCAATTTTTTGAAAATTCAGATACTAACGTTACTGACACTAATACTAATTCTTCTTATACAGGAGCTGAAATCGCATTACTAAGTCAGAAATTAAAAAAGTCATCCTTTGGTTATCGCCACTTGATAGGCGAAGTTAAAAACTTAGGCTATGAAACGGCTGATTTTGTCAAGGTAAGTGTTACAATTTATAACACAGATGGCGGAGTCATAGGGACTGACCGTACATATGCAAGACCAAGTACATTGAGCGCAGGGCAGAAGTCAACTTTCGACATCTTCGGTCGCGCAGATGATTTCAAGGGAATGGACCATTATGAACTATCTTTGGAATGGAAAAATCCTGATCGTTCACAAGGATATGTTGAAAACGCACAAATCTATAAAGCTAACACAACAGAATCGGAGGTGAACGGAGCGTCAATTGCACAGGTGAAGATTCCCAAAGGTTCTTCAGTAGAGGCAGGCGGTAACTTTGAACCTGCTACTCTTAAAATTGGAAAGGGAAGCACTGTAAAATGGATAAACGATGATGATGCACTTCATACTGTAACTTCAGGTACACCAAATGGAAATAAATCAGGCACAATATTCGATTCGGGTTATTTGAGTTCGGATAACACCTATAAGCATACTTTTGAAAAGACTGGCACATTCAAGTATTATGACACATTACACACTTACATGAGAG
>DATBHO010000132.1:0-7583 GCA_036557405.1 Nitrososphaeraceae archaeon | reverse complement strand
TTTCCAGAAGATCCTTAAACCATGCTATCTTTGGTTTACCCTGAAAAATACCCTTATTATCCGTTTTTAGTACCCCTTCCTTATAAATTTGAAAACGAACTCCCAATTTAGTTAATTCATCTACTGTTTGCTCAACTTTATCAACTATAAAATTTAGTATGGTAAAAGTTGCAGGACTGTGATCGGGCTTTGGATATACGAATACTTCGTTACCACCTTTGAGATACAAATTTATTCCTTCTTCCGTTTCTGATATTTCAAGTCCCAATGTTTGGCCATAAAACCTCATTGCTTGTTCTGTGTCGTTAACGGAAAAACTTGAAAAAGCGTTAGCATTTTTGAAATTTGTCGTATGATATAAAATAGATTAGAATAACTATTAAGGGTTATATAGTTGGATTGAAATTGAAGTAGAAAAATCATTACTCATGTGATGTACTAAATTCCATACTCGTGTCAATCTCTATAAGATTAATTTTGAATATTTGGATCTAAATTTCTAGGGAGTGGCTACACTTTAGTCCTGAAGATTGCTCACTAAAATTGTCTGCGGGTTTGATCTCTGCAAATCGTAACACTTTGGACATATCATACTCCCAAACCAGTACTTGACCGTGTCCGTTTTCTTTTCGCACAATTCACATCGTTCAGAGTTATACATTACCTAGATATACTAGATATCATATTATATAAAACTTTTCTAGTAGATTTAGATTGATGGAGTTCAACTAAGTGGTTTAGCCGATGACCGCAAAATGCTAATGGTTTCTATTACCGTAATATGTCTTTATTGACCATAACAGTACCATACTAAAAGCAAAATATTGAGCCTACACTAGGTTGTATGAACTTTTCAGGCATTGCATTAATGATTTCATTTGAAGCTTTCCAACCCGTACAATGACATGGAACAATATATCGTGGATTTTCTCTTTTCAGTTCAGCTATCGTAAATGGAATGCATTCTTCATACCCCTGTCCAGATAAATGAAACCCACCAATAACAGAATATATTTTCCTAACACCCGTAACTTTTTTTGCATACTTAATGGTATTTATTATTCCAGCATGACCACAACCGGTCAGAATTAGTAAGCCCTTGTCTTTAATGTTCATTATCAATGCTTGATCATCATTTACTAGGGGATCAGGTACTAGATCAAATTCATTTTTTTCTTCTTTATACTGAAGTGGAAATCCTTTCTCAAATTCAGTTACTCTTGGAATTTCTCCTGTTACAATCACTCTGTTATTGACTATATTTTTGACAGTATAGCTAGCCTTTTCGTCTAGCTTGTTCTCAGTTCTAGGAAGGAAACTAATTTTGTCTAATTTTCTTATGATCCCACCAGCCTGATGTATTTCCTCCTCATTTAAAATATCCAATCTTGCTTTATTACCATTTGGAAATATAAGCCATCGTCTTAGGAAGGCTTCAGGATGCACTATGATTTCAATTGGTTTTTCTATTTTTTCTAGAATACTGATTAGTCCTGAAATGTGGTCAAAATGTCCGTGACTTAGTATTATTGTTTCAATATTTGTCAAGTTTATTCCTAACACATTGGAATTATGAACTATGCCATCTTTACTAACTCCAGTGTCAAATAGAAACTTGTTGCTCTTGGTCATGTTATCATGGGTATAAGTTATATCCAGTATTGCAGAAAATCCGTGTTCGGCTATAGGAGACTCTGCGATCCTTTGATTACTTATCATGGAAGGCCTTATTACTATGGAGGAACTAGGGAGTAACCTATCAGTAATATTATCTACTAGGATGGTTATTTTTGCACTATCGATTTCTCGTAGATTCATTAATTACTATTAATCATCTAAAACATAATAAAAAATGTAATGGATTATTAGTTCTCTTCTTCCATCATCCCAAACATACCAATACCGTGAAGTCCAACAAAATTTAAAGGGACTAAATATGTACTTTAGGTGTGTACCAGAGTCTTATATCAGGACTGATCTTAGGCGCATTCCTTTTCAGCATGTTGTTGCTAGTCATCGTTTTGACGCACATCAAAATAAATGGTCCAGCAAATTCAATTGAACTGCAAGTAGTTAAAGGAATATCAGATGAAAAATTGCCAACGACACTAGTGCAATTTGGATTTTTACCTGGACTATCTCCATCTGAAAAAAGTGCTTCAGCATCGGGAACCTGCACGCTTTCATCTAATTCAATGAGACTGAGTGGAACCCCTCAGCAGATTGAAGGTCCATACTTTGTAGACCAAATGCCAAATCGCTCAGATATAAGATCAGATACGTCTGATGGCTCGATAAAAGATGGTGTCCCGCTGCGTCTAATCTTTCATGTATATGATGTAAATAACGGTCGATGTGTTCCCCTGAGTGGAGCAAAAGTAGACATTTGGCATACAGATTCCCAAGGCATTTATTCTGCAGTTAATGAGATGGGAACCTCAGGAAAGAACTTTCTTCGTGGTTATCAAGTGACAGACAGTAACGGCACCGCTGAATTTTCCACGATTTATCCAGGTTGGTATGAAGGCAGAACTATCCATATTCATGATAAGGTCCGTATGTTCAATGGATCAAACACAATTCTAGAATGGACAAGTCAGCTTTACTTTAACAATTCCATGAATCAACTAATACATAAACAATCCCCCTATAGTAACCATGGTCCTCCTCAAACGGCAAATGAACAAGACATTGTTTATAGTAGTGGTTCAGTTGATGGATTAGTCGATAGAAATAGTGGAGAGCGCCTCATCATGAATTTAACAAAACAAGGTTCTGATTATGTTGGAGAGACCAATATTGTATTAAACACTAGATAGTTATTTTTCTTGATACGCCTTTGTTAATGTATTAATGTCAAGCTTGTGCATTTGAAGCATTGCCTTCATCACTCTCTCCGTTTTGTTAGAATCTTTGTCTTGTAGCATTTTTATCAAAACAGTTGGTACTACTTGCCATGAAACTCCAAATCTGTCCTTGAGCCATCCACATTGGTGGGCATTTTTATCACCAGCTTCAGAAAGTTTTTCCCAGTAATAATCCACTTCTTCCTGTGTTTCACAATAGATCTGGAATGAGATGGCCTCATTAAATTTAAAGACTGGTCCTCCATTAAGGGCTAGAAAATTTTGTCCCTCTATTTCAAAATCAACTGTCATTACAGTACCTTCTTCTCTATTATGAATTTCGTATCGTTCCTTTCCGTATCGCGTAACGTTACCAATCTTTGCATTTTTAAAAATTGAGACATAAAACTGCACGGCCTCTTCTGCATTATTATCAAACCACAAACACGGGCTAATTTTTTGCATCTAATTTTATTACCCTATAATACTATAAATACGTGTATTCACTCGAAGTATATCGAAGATTGTTTACGTACGTGAAAGTTTAGATTTTTCATTGTCCCAATGAACTTAGATAAAATTTTCGTGAGGAATAATTAGGTTTAGGTGATTATATTTTACTATAGATGTAATTATTTACAACCCTCAAAACTTCAGTATCATTGTTTCTTCTCATGTCCTACATAAGCTATTCTCTTTCATAAACACCTCAGGATTTAAAGCGTTGAAGAAAAATGGTGACCCTGAAAATGACAATGGTGAGACTGGTCCTTGAGTCATGAACGAATATTTTCTGGTTTTTGTATTGAAAGAACTTGCAGGATCGGTAAACGTCCTATACAAATCAATTGCTTTTTCATCAGCTACTAATTCTCTAAGAGTAACTAAATCATTTCCTAATGAAAGCCCAAATCCAAAGAAAATAATTCTTAATTGCTGCAGTATATCTCTGTGAATACTGGATAATGATGTACTGATAAACAGCCATCCCAACCCGTATTTTCTTGTGGTCCTAACTGCATCAAGTAAAGTTAGTCTTAATTGTTCGAGATTTGTATCCGTAAATTCATCTTTTCTCGCATGTCTATGAGCTTCATCTAGAACTACTAACGTATTTAACGAGGTGTTCTTCTGCCAAGTTTTTTCACCTAGGCTAACCAATCCTCTAAGTAACCGCTTGAGTATTAATGATTGAATAGTATCATTCCAGTATTTCAGTTCCATCTTGTGGGCTGTTTGTTCAGAAAGGTCTATCACAATAAGTGGTTTTAGTTTCCAAGAAAATTTCTCCAAAAGATCATCAATAGTTAATGCACCCTGCCTGTTTTCGAATAGACTACAGATTGGAATCCAAAATTGATAATACAAATCATCTAAATTTTTTTGATCCAAGGTAGAAACAAGGTTGTTTAGTCTCTTTCTTGGTTCCGGAGTTGAAAATATGAGAATCTGAACTTCATCATTGCGCAATTCATTGATGAGAAGGTCGAAGTACTCTCTTTTGATCAAATTGTTTAATGATGCTTTCTTTTTAAGTTTTGGCATTAATGAATCTACAGCAAATCGCCTATTTGGGCCATTAATTGTTAATTGACGAAAGAATTGTGATTGTAATAAGATTTCTTCAAACAGTGTCCATCTATCTAAAACAAGATTTCTAACGTTAATTGCTAGAACCTCTTTATTGAGAGAATCCATAATTTTTTTCATACTGAAATCAGAACCGTAGTTTTGGTAATTGCGGTCCATATTATGGCTGTAATCATTTGCAAAACTCTTAGAAAACTCCCCGACAGGATCGAGGACTAATAATCCCATATGAGGGAATTTTGAATATGCTGTAAGAATCATTTTCGCCAAGGTTGATTTTCCAGATCCAGTTATACCAAAGATTCCTAAATGATAGGCTTCACCAGCACCGTCTTCGCCATAATCGAAATGCTTAAACCACATTGGCATTTTAGTTTTGGATCCATAACTATTCCCTAAATAGAATAAGCTCTTCTTTTGTTTTTCTAAAATAGTACTTAAAATATTATCATTAACCTGATAAACATACGTTCCTGTAGGTGGGACTGTGCCTAGCAGACTCGGTTCAACTAGATCCTCAGAACTGGTAAATATAGCGCTACAAAGCAACTTTCCTACATGAACATCTTGTATGCCACTAATAGGATTAACTGTTCCTCTTTTTCTTGCAACAGATTTTATCGTTGGATCCTCCAATAAAAAATTCTTTAGAGCAATTTCTATTATTTGACCAATTGCATAATGATTTTTCGAGTCCTGTAAGTACTTGAAGATAGCCATTTCACCTACAAGTTGTCTCGTCACAGAAGATTCCAATACGTCTAGAGCAAGTTCAATTGTGGAGGAAGGCGATCCAATCGTTCCTAATATGGAACTGTTTTTTAACAAGTAATTAATCTTCTTATCAAAAGTATTTTCCAAAGTTATTTCCAATTTTATTATCCACCATCCGTTCTGTATGAATGCATCAGAAAAAATATATCTTTTTCATTGTTGTCATCAAGCTGAGTCATTTGTTTCATTATGATCTGCTTATAGGCTGGAATGGCAGGAGCCATATGTTTAGCTATTCTATCAGCCATGTATAATGGGAAAGGTTCCATGATAGAGGGTGTTTGACATTGATTCCTTACGTTGGTTAAAATTGTATCTAGTTTCGTTTCATCACGAGCAATTGCTGATGGCATTTCGATTCTTAAGGCAGGACACCAAGAATGTGGTTTATAATAAATCACAGCTAGATTTTTAATTCCTGATATTACCTGATCCATTAAGGATCTGAGTTCATCATCCTCATATGGTAACCTTACGTGCCATCCTTCTTCACTTGTAAATAATTTTGGACGTGTAAATTCTCCAGGATCCAGTATCAAAGTTAGAATTGCTCTATCGTCATAACTATCAGGCCAATGAAGGCTTTTACCAATATCATTCCTTGAAGTATATTTTGGTATACCGAGATAATATTTGTTAGTATCTTTAAACTCTAAAATTTTCTTATATGAAATCAGAAAATCTTTGAAATTTTCCTTAATTTTATAGGAAGACTTTGAATTAAGATTTTCTATAAAATTGATAGCCTTGTACATGTGGATTAATGCCGTGGTAAGTGAACCATCAAGATATACAATATCGTATTGGGAATTTGCAGCTAGATTAATTTCCATTTCTACCATGATAGCTCTTGCTGCAATCATATTTTCAGGATTATGTTTTTCTGGGTTAACAAACACATCATGGTTGGGTGCAATCCTTTTTCCATTTTCTAATTCATTTATACCCTCTACTCCGACAGCAGCTGCAAATAACAAATCAGTTCCCAAAAGACGATCTATGGCATAGGCTCCATCTACTCCACCTGAAACCAATGACTCAATATTCCCAAAATTAATATCATTATCCAGGAGCCCTATTTGTTCAAGCTGTAAACGGAATTTCTCCCTTTTGTTATTTATATCACGGATCGAGCTTTGAAGTATGTCTCCAATTTCGTTAGTTTTCTGTAACATCTGTTCAACTAAGGAACCTGGTATTTCCAGAAAAGAGGGCGAATCTGTTTCATACATTGTTATTTAACACATTACTACTCAGGTATCCCGAAAAGGTGTCGTAGCGAGTCAAATCTGCTATATGGGCTGATATCAGCTTTGTCTGTATGATCATTTTTTTTATGCGTTATAGTCACAATGAACTTAGCTTTATGCTTTTCTGATAAATCAATATATTTTACTAGCTGTCCGTTAGCTACTTCTCATAATTAGTTCTCTTAGAATTGAAAAAGTGTGGGCATTTAATATTACTGCTATTCTCTGTTCCTATATTTCACGATATTTACGAAATCCAAATACACATATCGAAATTCAGCAGGAGCCATTTTAACTGGATCTGATTACAGTCTTTCTAGAATTTCTAACTTTATTCTGAAACTGTTTAACAATAACGACGTTTAGATAAAAGTCTAAACAAATTTAGGAAGTAGAAATAGAATAGAAAACTGAACAGTACATTTGTATCCAATAATTTAAATATACCTCAACTAAGGAACTATATGCCTCAAAGAATAAAAATTTCTATACCTCCCAAATACAAGTCCTCAGGGCCAAATATGGAAATTGAGGTCGAAGTAGATCATGTTGCAAACCTCGATACTGTGATTGAAAGGGCATTAGAAACCATGAAATTACTAGAATCTGAAGAAGTACAAGAGCTAGTGCAAGAAAAATATGAAAGAAGAAAAAGAGAAAGGGCCGGACAAGAGCTAGCTTAAAAATTCTCTAATTTTTTATTTTTTCTATTATAATAAAATCATAAAATTTTCTACATAAAAGATAAAACACCATCAAGTATGGGTCTATTCTTAAAATGTTAAATTCTATCGTAATTTCAAATACCTTACAGTGTAGATTTTCTATCACTTTTGGATGAAGATTAAATCAGGTACACTTATAGTTTTAATAATCAAAAACTGGTGATGTTGTTAATGCGAGGAAAATAGATTAAATGAGCTTACCTGCTTATATCGCCCTTATCTGGATCCACTCCCATACTTCTCATTCGTTCATAACTTTCAATGATTCTTTTCTTAATATTGGTGCCGATTGGAGTCACTAGACCTAATTCAGAAAGTAATTTCGCATTTTCTCGTATATCATAATTGAGTTGAGATATCAATTTGGCATCCTGATTTTCGGTTGGTTTCTCCGTTTC
>DATBHO010000131.1:0-6792 GCA_036557405.1 Nitrososphaeraceae archaeon | reverse complement strand
TGATGATATTATATATCCGCTTAGAAATTATTAACTAAAAAATAAGTTTACTTTTGATACCAATATTGAATATATTTCTCATTTAAAAGACGTAATTTGTCAATTTGTTTTGGTCGAGTTACTTAGAATAGAGGTCATGATGGGATTTGGACCCACGGCCTAAGGTTTACAAAACCTTCGCTCTAACCAGGCTGAGCTACATGACCATGCAGTTAAATTTTTTACAACATAATTAAAATTTTGTCCCCTATATAGATAATTTAATTTTGATTCGATCCAAGCACATTTTCAGCTTTTATCTAGTATCGTTTTAGTATTCAAGTATTAGGTTAATTTAGAATCAATGCCACACAATATTGATTATCATTGAGTGGTTTGAGGGTTAAAATGAGCTTATTGTTTTTATAATTAATGACCATTAAATAATTCCGATTTTCCTGGATTTCATCATATCGTATATATAGTGAACTGTTATCCCGTTATGAGTAGACATCTTTGGCAGAAACCAGCGTGGATATTGGTAAAGTTTTCCTCGATGGACTCATCGGTAATGTAGTTTATGCATTAGAAATTATAATAACAATAATTATTCTAGCGATAATAGTAATTACTCTTTTTAGCCTTGTCAGGGTAACAATTTCAAGCCTAAGGAAGAGAGAAGGACAAGTTCATTTACGGATAGACGAAGTAGTATCACGGTTGCTGCGGGGGTTGTTAATCTCCCTTGATATCTTGGTTGCCGCAGATATTTTGAAGACTATTTTAGTTCCTTCTATAACGGAGCTTGCAATACTTGTAATTGTAGTAATTGTTAGAGTTTTGCTGACTTTTTCATTGTCAAAAGAGATAGAGAGACAAGAGGGACATTCGAAGTAATTTTTGAAGTACTGATACGTCGGCAGATAATAAGAAATGTATTTCAATAGTCAAATTAATATAAATTAGAAAAAAGCCTTGGGAAGATATCTTGTTGTCGTTACAATAGAAAATAAAAAGGAAGTAGGAGATCCAGAAGGGGAAACAATCAAAAAAGATCTTATTTTCAGAAGTGGATATTCAAATGTCGAATCAGTTAGATCCGCCAAGTCCTATTATATAATTGTCAATACAAAATCAGAAATTGATGCAAAAAAAGATGTAACAAAAATTTGCGAAGAGCTAAGAATCTATAATCCAATTGTAAGCAACTGCTCAATTGGACCAGTTACAAAACTAAGCAAATGATTTATGGCATGATACTTTACAGGAAACCAAATTAATTTGTAGATCTACATTCTGTCCAAGGGTGTAATACCAACCAAACACAGATTTTCCTTAAGTACTAAGCGTACAGCCTCAACTAAGGAAATTCTTGCGGAAGATATATTGTTATTAATCTCTTTCAAAATGGGTAGTTTTTCATAAAACAGGTTGAACAGTGTAGCAAGCTCATATGCATACTGTGTAATAAGCTTTGGCTCCATAGTATTAATCGTATCCTCAATAATTATTGTAAATTTTGAGAGATGTTTAATTATACGGTATTCAATTCCGGTAGAAAGGTACTTCATATCTCCATAAAATGATTTTGCATTCGATTTTTCAACCAAGCGGCAACAACGAGCATATGCATATTGCAAATACGGTCCAGAATTTCCGTCCAAACTTAACGAATCAATTATGTCAAATTTTATTTCTTTTTCTAGATCGTTCTTAATCAGACTATATCTAATAGCAGAAATTGCTATTTCCTCTGAAGTTTTTTCAAGATCTTCTCCAGTAATTTCCGGATTACGTCTCATGGTCTCTTCTTTTGCTTTACTATAGCAAGTATCAAGCACAAAGTCAGCATCTATGTAAATTCCCTTTCTTCCCGACATTTGTACAGACTTTTCACCTACTGCACCAATCCCTAGGCTATTAGCAGTTCTACTTGAAAGTAATACTGGACCATATGAAAAATGCCTATATTCCTTTGACTTCTGCGCAAGTTTACTCAAGATTTCCTTTATTATATTTTGTAATCTTGTTTGCCGGCTATCAATCACAGTTATGGAATATTCAGCTGGAAAAAATATTGGGTGGATCACATTTCCTGAATCATCGGTTGTCGTAGTCCACAAATTTGTATCGTCCCACTGTTTCACAAAAACTCGATAATTGAATATATCCTTAATTGTTCCTACTTTCAGTAAGGCATAGGGGATATCTTTTGCAATGTATGTTGCAGTATTATCGCTTCTTACAATAATTTTAGTTCCCTCGTCAGAAGAATCAAATGTCCAACATCCAATATTATTACCCTCGGATTCTTTCTCTATGATTTTTTCATGTTGCAATTTTTCAAATGTTTTTTTCCATAAATCTGATCTTATTATATGTGATTCAAAATTGAGTAGATCATATCGGGCTTTGATTCTCCAACAAGTTGTCAGCTGATCTCTAAGGACTTTGGATGTGACCTCGGAGGCAAATGAGTTTATGTCAGGATCACCTATTTCTAATTTTTTTAACACCGATTTCCTTTTATCAATCAAAGAGGGATCCTTTTCATACAGTTCATTTACCTTTACATAAATTTCGTTACCGCAATACTTATCAAATTTTATGTTCTTGTCAGCTGGTTGTATTGGAAATTTTAAATATAAAAAACCAACGAGAAGATCAGCAACTTGAAGGCCAGAATCATCCACATAATTCAGAACTGTGACATCGTGGTTTGTTTTCTTTAAAATTCTATACAGGGTATCCCCTATTACGACATTTCTAAGGTGCCCTACATGTAATGCCTTGTTTGGATTTACACTTGTGTGCTCAATAATCACTTTTTTGTTCTTACCTATATCTACAAAAGAGAGATTATTTTCCAGTATATCGCATAATATCTCCTTACCAATTAGATCAAAGTTTGCCTTAAAATTAATATACCCACTTTCATGCGCTGCAACTGACGATATATAGTATCCTAATCCTGGTTTATTTCGGTTATAGTAATCTGAGTATTGCTCAACTAACATTGAAGCAATTTGGTAAGGTGATTTTTGTAATTCCTTTGTAAGTAAAAATGCAACATTACAACTTAAGTCGCCAAAATCTTCTTTTGGGGGAGCTCTAAGACTGTATGATTCGTTTTTAATATCAAATTTCTCAAGTGCAAATTTTATTACTTCATTTGCTTGAGCAACGAAGTTCTTAAAACTCATTTCTTATCTCAAGTAATTTAGATTAACATAATCAATGGCATCACACAATCCTACTCCCTCCTTACCACCCACAACATGATCTGCATTAGCCTTAACCGCGAGATCCGCGTGCCCTAAAGCTATACTTAGGCCGCAAATACCAAAAACCGAAATGTCAGTTTCGCTATCACCGATCGCTACAACTTCTTTTGGTTCAATATTTAGGAACTTTAAAGCCAGAGATAGACCTTTGGCTTTATTGACCCCTATCTCATTAATATGATACGCATATTTACTATCCACTAGATCTAGATCTAATTTCTTTTCTCTTAGTATTTTTTTCCCTTCATTTATATCAAAAGTCCTTTGCAATACGATCTCCGAAAGTCTAGGAAATACTGGTTTAATATCTACATTAGATATACTTTGTTTTAAAATTTCATACCCTCTTGAACATAACTCTTTATTTCCGAGAATGGTATAATCTGAAGGCCCTTTACCTACAACTCCACCATTTTCTCCTACCGCCACTCTGGTTAGACCCAAAAACATAGACAAAACGTATGCCTCAATGCACGAACGGCCAGTAACGAAAAATACCCTGTAGCCAAATTTTTCAAGAAACCTCATTTTTGAAGCTGCTGGTAGATAGATCATTCCATTTCCATTTTCAGTTAAAGTTCCATCGATATCTATTGCAAAGGCTTTAATTTTCAGATCCGTGCTAGACAATCGCAATCTACTGAATTATTGTGTTTATTTTTGCGTATGATTAACTTTACTGAAACTTCAATTATTAATTCTTAATGTTGATTGACAGTATTGGTAATGGAAGGATTTACGTATGGCATTTACGATTAAATATTTCCGATATGTAACATTGTCTAGGGTCCGTGGCCCAGTCAGGAAAGGGTGCTGATTTTTGAGCATAAGCCTCCGGAGCCAGAGTTCATGGGATCGAAGCCCATCGGACCCGTATTTCTAGTAGTTCTCTAAGTGGACTCAATCAATGAACGCGGATCTATTAATTCTTCCACGTAGATACTATTCAAGAGGGTTGAGATTAGTCCCGATTACAAAAAAATTTAGGATAAATTGAGTTGTAGGTTTACCCCAGAAAATTAAGTGCGGCTTTCAAATGCATCAAAGCACCATTCGAATCTCCACCCGTAAAAGCCTTCATGCCTTCATTAAAATGCATCTTAGCCTGATCAGATTCTCCAGAAATAGCTTGCTTAGCTGCAGTCAATTCAACTAAAGCTGATGTTTTGTCTCCATTTTCCAGAGATTTGATGGCTTCTAGTATTTTCACCTTTGCCAGACCGCTGGCTGCAGCCGGTTCAGTCGTGTTAGTTATGTCCGTTCCGGTCATTGTCTGATTAGTCATGTTTTGTGCAGACACTGAGCTCGCTAATAAAATAATGCAAACTAGAGACGCTGAAGCAAGTGCAACTTTTGATATTTCCATCAATATTCATATTGCGACAAAGTATTAAAGAATGATGTAAAAATAGATGCTAATTCAAGGGGCTCCAGTACGAAGGCCATGTTAAGTATCCATCCCATGGTTTACTAATTTCAATTATTGAATTTATTCAATTTAGAAATTGTAACTTATTATTGCTTACAAACTCTAAGATCGTAATGGCTTAATACGGTTTATCGAATTAGACTAGGCTAGAATAATTAGTTCTTAATTATTCAAGTTATTCAATTTATTGAATAGACCAAATACCATTCCAATAAGATACATACGGCCTATGGGCAAGCACCAAATAGACTAAGCGCTAATCATCAATTACTACAAAATTTATGCTTGCTACGGTAGTTGCTGGCCACATCTTGGGCATTTGTAAACCTCTTTAGACCCCTCAAGTAGAGTCAGACGTAAACTCTTCATCATGATCATTAGCCCATCAAACTCTTCTTTAGTCAGTTTCTCGATTCCCTCGACTTTGTCTTGTATAGTTGCCTTCGTCTCCTTCGCTAATACTCCAGCCCTAGCGTCAGTCTTTGACTTCAATCTTTCCTGCATACGCTGAACTCTCGACTGCGCGATTACGGTTACTAATGTTACGGCGATACCAATGCCTGCGAACATTACTATTGTTCCTATTATCCTCCCGACGGGCGTTATTGGAGTATAATCGCCATACCCTACAGTTGTAATTGTAATCACAGACCACCAAAGGGCATCGCCAAATTTTGTTATATTCGCTCCTGGCTCTTTGTATTCGGCCAGATACTCTGCAAAACCACCAACAAATATCACTACTCCAGTAAGTATTACCGGAATAATGACGTTCATGTTTCCTTTTAGGAATTTATTGAACTTGACACTATTCATAAATAGTTCTCCTATACTCTACCTACTTATACTATTACGTGAATAGGTTAACTACTGTTACGTTAATACAGGATACATACGAAAGGCATAGAAACTTGGGCAAAATAGCCGAGACATTCAATACCGTTCTAAGTAGAGTGCTAGACCAAGTAGAAAAAGAAATGAAGAAACATTGAGAAAAAACAAAGGATGTGTGGAGACGGGAAAAACTTGTTAAGTAATCAGGGTGACAAGAGTTGCGAGTCTAAAAGAAAGTTATGTGGACTGTTTAGAGAAAATCTACATTATAATTCCTTATACCAAATTAGATACGAACATAAATTCTGTATTTGCGCGTGTCACAGTCTATTCTCTTCGAAATCCAATGGTTTGTTTTCATATTCATCTAATACAGCCCTCTCCATATCACTTGTCAGTATTTTGAATTGCTAATCTGGTTCCGGAGGTTGGACGGCGGTGAGAGTGTAATGTTGTTGCACCTATAGATCCTGTCAATCCTATGACTTCCAGTACTGCCATAATTGTTTGGAGTGACTTCATTATCCACGTTATGCATGCATTCCTAACAAGTTCTCACTGAATGGTTTTGCGATCCTTGTTTCCATAAACATAAAAGCGAATTAGATAATATAGAAAAATAGGTTTTAAAATTAGTTAAAGAAGTAAAGTAAGACTTGAAATCAATTGCACTTCTCATTAACAACACATATGCAAATACACTCGAATCAGACTATCCTTGTCAGGTAGTCAATTTCTATACCTGTCCTTATGAAGATGATAAAGGAGGTCTGTTTGAATTGAATCAGGGTGTGGAAGTATTTGGAAGAACTCTTTCAAAAGCACTTAGCATAACAGGTGCTAGAATAATTTATAAAATTGATTTTCAAGCAGGTAAAGTTCAAGAGATAGATACATTTCTTTGTGATGATCCATATTGCCAGAATCTACCAGGTGGAAAACCCATAGAGCATACACTAAGAAAGATATCAGAAAAAATTGAGAAGTTAACATCCATACTCATCAATAACCTGGATGATATATTTGAAATATTAACAAATGAAGAGAAATTAGATACGGTTTTACAAATAGGATTGGAAAGGCAATATTCCAGTCACTACTATACTTACTATAAGAGAACCGAGTGCTATAGTGTCTGCTTGACCCATTATTCTCTGCGAAGTTGTCTCTGTTTTTCCTGTAGTCTTTTCTATTTCCGTTATACTTCCTGTCATCTTGTCTGTTGTCTTGATTGTCGTCTTTTCTATTGTCTTTTCCGTTATTACT
>DATBHO010000130.1:0-14603 GCA_036557405.1 Nitrososphaeraceae archaeon | reverse complement strand
TACTCATTATTTACAGTTTGATATCGCAAGTTAAATGTCTTAATGTTAATATGTGATGGAGAAGAATGGTGTAGAATGAAAATTAAAGATCTTTTTGGTGGAGAAATAGTAGGCACCGGTTCTGATTTTATAGTCGTTCTTAAGGGTAAAAACAGACTTTTATTACAATTTACCTCTCACAATTTAATAAAACTAAAAAAAGATACAACGCCATACGGCTCATCAATATAAATACATTTTATCGATTTTCAGAACAATCTGAATATTTTTGATAAAAGATAAATTTAGTAACATACAAACTTGAACCAATTGACATCAAAGGTTACAACTGAAGTCTTAGAGAAAGGAACGAAACAAGTAAAAAATAATTTACAAATTCCTCAAAAACAAATAACAAAAATACGTTATGATAAAAAAGCAGAATCAGAATTTTTTGTTGATAATTCTGCTCTGGCAGGTTTTACTGGTGAACGGATTCTCTACATGTCAGTGAGAGAATTGATTGAAAATTCATTGGATTCCTGCGAAATAAATCATATATTACCAGTTATTCATTTAAGATTAAAGCTGCTAGACCCGCTTAATGATCTATGGACTATCTCCTGTAAGGATAATGGCATTGGAATACCATCAGAGAAAGTTCCTGTTGCAGTTTGTTCATTCTTAACTTCAGGAAAATATGTGGAAAAGCAGCAAAGAGGTCTATTTGGAGTTGGATTAAAGATGATAGCCGCCTTTTCGACTAAGGATACAGATCACCCTCTGAGGGTATGGTCCAAATCAGAAGAAGAATTAGAATGTTATTTTGATCTCAGAACAGATATTGGAACAAATAAACCAATCACTCTCTTTAAAAAGAATGTTAAGAATGATGAATCACAATTAGAGGGTGAATCTGGTTTCAAAGTTGAAGCTGTACTTCGCGCAAAATTATCGGCTGTAACAAAAAATAAAATCTATGACTATATCAGTCAAACAAGCATCGTGAATCCCTATGCTATCATTACATTTGAAACAGATGAAGGAAAGGTAACGTTCAAAAGAAGAACAGAGATTATGCCAAATCCTTCTAGGGAAGTATTACCACATCCTTCTGACATGGATCTTAAGACTCTAAAGAAAGCTATTTTAAATTTTATGAACCAAAAGACGACTCTACAAGGAATCCTTTCAAGTTCATTTCAAAAAATGTCCAATGATAAGGCTAAAGAAATTATTTCAAGGGCTGGATTGCCGGTGAAGCCTGCAGATAAATATGATGAACACGAATTGATTAGAGTGGTAAATGTTTGCAAGCATACGAAATTTCAATCTCCAAACACAGACCACTTGAGCCCAATAGGTGAAAAAATTCTTACGGTTGGAATGACGTCAGAATATTCAATTATTCTAAATAAGGAAACGGTTAATTCCGCAACTCAAACCCAGTTATCTGCCAAGATATTAAAACCTGCACTAACGGTTTATTCTTCAAGAATTTGCGTTGTGACTAATAGACCGACAATTGTAGAATGTGGAATTGCATACGGAGGGGATATTCAATCATTCAAGCTCTTTAGATTTGCAAATAAGATTCCCCTTCTATATGATGAGGGTTCTGATGTTGCGCGAGAAGTGATATCTGAAGTAGGAATAAATAAGATGGGAATTTCAAAAAAAGAGGTTAAAGAACAATATTCTCATGTAGAAACAAAATCGGACAGAACTGTAGAATATCTTCCAATCCATATTTTCTTTCATATTTGTTCAACAAAGATCCCGTATAAAACTGCAGGAAAAGAAAGTATAGCTTCAGAAGGCGATCTGAAAAAATATATGAAATCATGTTTATCAGATCTTTATAGAAAAGTAAGTGCTCAAATTAGAAGAGAATTAAAGTTAAAGGAAGACGAAAACAAGCTAAGACTATACAAGCACTATATTCCATTCATAGTTGATGCAATATCTGAATCAATAAAAATTGATTCAAAAAGACTATCAAAAGCATTTCAATCTTTGGCGGAAAAATATGTTAGTGGTGAATTAACAAACATAACTAAACAGATCTTTCTAGATTCGAATCAAAAGAGAAATGAAGCGAGAAACAAGAATTCTGTAAGTAATGGAGAGGGAGATCTAGATAAACTAAACAAATTTGATACCAGAACTATCATCCTAAAGCGTGGTAATAAAATTAAACTAACCAAAACTGAAGTCTCCCACAAAGTTACAAAAAAAAGGATGTAAGGTATCATGTCTCCTAAAGATAGACGACATCAAGATATAATTAACAAAATCAGGAAAATAATGAAAAATGTTGGTGACGATATTCTTATAGAGGGTATTATGCCAAGTCTCGAAATTCCAAAAGTTGGCTATGATAATACTGTCTGGTCCGATGAGAAGCGAATGCTTACTATAGGTAACAAAACAGTTCAGGTTGGACCAAATAGCTCAAAGAAGATACCAACATTTGCACAATATTTAGTCATGGCAAATGCCATAAGAAAACTGTTAGACGAAGAAATGGAAAGCACAATAAGAGGGATGTATTACGCTACCCTAAGTACTGTTGGGGATGAAAAAAATCAGCAAAAATTCTGGAATGGTCAGGATGATTCTGATGATGCGATAAAAGCAATTGAGCTCTTGACAAATGTTCCCAGGGAAGAATTTTCTGTTACTTCCAAACCTAAAGGTATGATTTCAGGCCCCATCACTCTTAGTGTGGGAGGTGATTTAATTGATTGTAATCTTGGAAGCAGAGCAACCTCTCAACTGATTCCCACAAATATTCGAGATCTTGAGATAGTGAATGTGAAGGCAGATTTTGTGATGGTCGTCGAGAAAGACACAGTACTCAACAATATTAGAAAATCGGGTTTCATACAAAAATATAACGCGATCTTGTTAACAGGATCAGGAGAACCAGATCGAGCTACCAGAATGATGGTTAAGATGCTTAATGAAAAGTGGAAGAAGCCTGTAGTTATATTTGCTGATGCTGATCCATGGGGACTGGGGATTGCATTAAGATACAAAATAGGGAGTGAATCTCTAAGTTATGATAGCGATAGATTGGTAACACCAAATTCAAAGGTTCTAGGGATGATGTTTTCTGATATTTACGAATACAATATACCAAAGGTTGCTAGGCTTGTTGCTACTCAAGAGGATCTAAACAGAGCAAATGATATGAAGAAAAAACCATGGCTTCAGGATAAACGATGGAAGCGTGAATTGAACCTATTTTTAGAACATAAAGAAAAATGCGAATTGGACGCTTTCTTCAAATATGGATTTAAATATTTAGCAGACACCTATTTACCAAACAAATTGAGGGAAGCAGGGGTAATCTAATCTGATATCATCTGACCGAGACTATCAGCGTTAATATCCTAGAGATATCAAGCAAGTGGATCGTTCGCCCTTACATCTTGTAAACTATATTTTGCTGATGGTCCTAAATACAGACCAGTCTTATTTTTATTGTTCCTGGATTGGACTATACTAAGGTATGCGACGTAAATAAATCCAATTGTTTGTAACGCAATTAGCGGAACAAATATGGGATTTCCTGATAACAAAGATATTGCTATTGTCATGCACCCATAAGCGCCAAAAAACATCTCTAATAGAGTAGTTTTTGTAAATGGAAGTGCATATTTGTTACCACTCCAATCTTGATTTTTTTCCATTATACCAAATTTAGGTGTTCTTAAGAACTCGTTACTTCTACCCAGCATGGCATCAAATATTGCCACAGAATTGTTAATCGAAATGCCAGTTGCATAAAATATCATAAACAAATAATGTAGAGCTTTTGTCCTCCAGTTCTCCCGCCAAATTTTTCTAATCATAAATAAATACGTCGCTGGACCTAGTAGAAGATATACAACGATACCAATCGCTGGGGCCCAGGCAGTATCATATATCTGATAGTTCACCAACAACAATATGGGAAATATGAGGAATTGTATTAGAAATAAAGGATTAATAATATGCTTTGTCAATTGAATGAATATCTGGATCTTTGTATCTATCGGGAGTTTTCTGTGAGATAGTAGGATTATCAAAAGTTTTTTAGCTACTTGTATTGAACCCTTTGCCCACCTGAATTGCTGACGTTTTGCGGCATTCATTTGAACGGGCAGTTCCGCATTTACCACCAGATCCTCATCAAAGATACACTTCCAACCTTTCATCTGTGCACGAAAACTCAAATCTAAATCTTCGACGAGTGTGCTAGTATGCCAACCTCCTGCATCTTTTATACATAATGTCCTCCAGACGCCAGCCGTTCCATTAAAATTCATGAATAGGTGTGTAAGACTCTTCGCTTTTTGTTCTATAAAAAAATGAAAGTCCAAAGACACCGCTTGAGCTTTTGTCAATATTGAATACATTTCGTTAATATGGCCCCACCTTCCCTGAACTAGCCCAATCCTGGAATCATCAAAATAACCAAGCGCTTTACTTAAAAAATCTCTCGCAGGAATAAAATCTGCATCAAATATAGCAATGAATTCTCCCTTGGCAAATTTTAATCCTTCTTTGAGTGCACCAGCTTTGTATCCAGACCTGTTTAGCCTATGATAACCAGTTATGTTGAATCCTAATTTTTTATACTCAGCAACTAAACTTTCGACGATATCTGCGGTTTCATCATCCGAATCATCGAGGACCTGTATTTCCATACGATCTTTTGGAAAATCCATCCTACAGATTGCTTGAATTAGACGACCCGCCACATATCTTTCATTATAAATTGGCAACTGAATTGTAACTAGCGGGAAAGTTTTACCCGAATGATTCATTTTCTTTTTTATTTTGTAATTTTCTGAATTCTTAATTGACATATAACTTAGATAATTAAAATTCAAAGTGTAAACTGTCATTACCCAAGCTATTGCCATTAAAACATAGTACAAGAATACGCTGAATTCTGATATTATCTTCTATCACTACCCATTGTAAAAATGTACAAGTAAATATTTATAGGTTCACTGTAAGCCTAGGCATACAATTAGCTTTTCTGGAATATCTTTACACACTGAGGAGGACAAACATTTTCGCAGGCCATGCAGAAAATGCAATCTTTTTCTCTAATCATGAATGGTTTTTTCTCCGATGCAGGATGTCCTGGGGTATCTAGCCACTCATAAACATTTACCGGACAGGCTTCAATACATGCACCGTCAGCAACACAAATATCGAAATCCACTGTAACTTCTGTTCCCCAAATTCCAAGCTGTCCTGGAGGATCAACTGGACCCCAGACCTTTATGCCCTGAAAGGTTCCCGTTACTTGGCGTTTTGATTTGAATTCAGGGTCTATAGGACCTTCTATCTTGGAATATGAATTTCCTGTTCCAACAAGCGAGATGGTCGTATTTCCATCCGTCATTGCTGGTGGAGTCTGAGTGGGCGTTGCAACCGAAGGCGGACTTGATTGAAATTCAGGTTTGGATGCATCCTTGTCTGGAGTTTTTACATCTTGTGCAAGAGAGGCGTCGCGAGATATTGGTTTCTTTCTGAGTGGAGTCATTTCGTCCAATTTTTTCAATGCGTCATCTGGTGATAATTTTTGTGACTTTTTGTAGTGTTCTAGTAATTTATCGCCTATTTTAGAGTTCCAAATTATCGTGTCGATAATTACTTTTGCATTAGTATCCGTTTTTTGTCTATAATTCTTTATCCAATAGTAGTCACCAAAGAATTCCAAAGGCTTGATTTGGTAAATAATGTCTATAACGTCACCTGTCACAATTTCAACTGTTATCTCTAGATTTGCTTCGACATCTTGCTGAGTTATTGCATCACTACCATTTTCGGTCCATCTGTCTGTAATATAGATGCGATCCGCGTATGTATCAACTTTGAACCCTGAGCTTTTTAGACTGCCTACAATAGAATTAATATCAGACTTACCTGTAATTTCGACCGGGATTCTGAAAATCCCTAATCTAGATCCATGTAATGGATAAACCCCTCTTTTTGCCACCTCTGAAAGCATTACCCAGACGCGATCTTTCAACAGAGCGGACATAATTCAACTAATTTCGATATGTGCTAAAAGCATTTCGATCAACGTCCTATTGTGAATGTCCTTATTTTCTGGTCCGGTCCATATTAATCAAGAACATTGCCACCTGTTCAGAAGAATCGGTATATTCTATTTCATTATTCACGTTGGAAACCATTCGTGAAACTCAAATGCTTTATGAAAACACGATATTTCTATCGTAGTTCTAATCCACTTATTAGATCGTTCTGGTATATAATACTCCATTATTATTTTACTCATACGATGTACGGAGTTCTGGATTTATTGATATCATGTATACGGTAAATTGAATTCAAAGTAATCGGACTCAAGTGTCACTTTCTGGTTTAAATATCCAAGAGCTTAACGATGCATTTGAAATTTCAATCACTCTAGCACTATTTTTTTAAAATCCTAATCCAAAAAAATAGATTTAAATTCTATTCTATGATCGACTTTTATTAATACATTTTTATATTTTTCAAATAAGTAGGTTAAGAATGGAAATGAAAATGCATCAGATTTTATAACATACGTTCTAGTTCACAGAAACATAATCTGATCTCATGGCGTAAGGATTATCTGCATACAGCGTTCATTCTGGAATCATGCTTCTAAAAATTGCTACATCAAATTTAATACTTCATTAATATTTGATTAAAAGCACTTAAATTATCAAGCAAAAAAATATTTTGTTTATAGGGCCGATAGTTTAGCCTGGTAGAATACCTGCCTTGCATGTAAATGTAATTATGTCACATTTACAGAGGAAACGTAGGTGGTCGTGGGTTCAAATCCCACTCGGTCCATTTCTGGTATTTCCAACATGAATGATTGTCTCAACGTTCATTCTTAACTCTTTAATTTGTGTTATAGAATAAATTTACACAAACAAATTTCGCAACAAGATCCTGATCTTTTCTTAGTAATTGATGTAACGCACCCCTAATATATTATGTATAAAAGAACAAGTCAATGAATATTGCAAGTATGACAATTGTCTTAGTATTATTTGCACTTACAGTAACACTAGTGTTCACTACAATATTAAGCGGAATGCCACAAGCTAGGGCTGAGAATGATGAAAATGGGCACGATAATAACGTACAAGTAAATAATGAAAAGCAGCAAATTAACAAATGTAAAATTAATTCAGAAAGTAGCGATAATAAAGTGGAATGTAACAATATAATTGTGTATGGTATCGTATGTATGCCGGGATCACAATGTCACATAGAAAGGTTTGATGTCCCATTTGTATTAGCCACGCCATTCTAGGATGGTCGATCCACTTCCCACCACTGTCCGAATAACTGAATCGTAATAGATTTCTTAAGATCTTTTAATACACCATGTAGTTTGAGTGTTTTGCAAAATTTTTTAGAAATAAAATTGCATTATGTACTTCATCTATCAGAAAGACAAATTCACTTCTTATGTGGGTACAAGGTGCGTATTTTGACCAATACAATTCACATCTCTAAATAGATTAGAAGGATTGGGATAGCAAAAGTTATTTTTGGCCTTTTTGTATACTAATCATTGTCTTTTTTTGGAACTGGAGAAAGTGGAACTGTAGATAAGAAGAAGTATGAAAGCTTAACCCTAAGCATACGACAAACCGTACTGGAGCGTTCGCATAATAGATGTCAAAAATGTTCTGTTAAATTTAAAGGAAGCAATGGTCCCTTTTTTGAACACATTAACGGTTCATTGAAGGACAACAGACCTTCCAATCTAAGATCTTTATGTAATAAGTGCTTTGAACATGTCAAAAAGAAAGAGAGTAGAAAGGGATATCTGGGAAGTTTGCGCAACAATCTTGGCCAGATGTTTGGAAAATAAAATAACAATCGCTTATGTAGATTCTAGAAATAAAATTCTGTGTTCATCACAGCAAAAATTTTCTATTTTTATAACGCCTAAAGTTGAGTTTCCCTCTATGTGGGGCCAACTATTGCCGTGAAAAATTTTACCACAATATGCACAGGTTTTTTCCATTTGGAAATTATTATCACTGGGATCTTATAAACCTCTCAACGGTTCGAATAAGACTATCATTTTTATTCGTGCGTTCCTCAAAAACTGAGTAACTTGATTACCAAATAAACATATATTTGAAAATAAGAACACTCTAGTAATTGAAAGATCTTGAACAAAGAGAGGAAAATCGTCTCTACTGCGGAAGAAAAAAATATCATACCTTACGAAAAATGGATTGTCTCATTTTCAGTTTCCAGAGGGAATAATATTAAAACATCTCTTCGAGAATTTTTGGCTCAAGGTTACTATGAAGCCTACGATATAGTTATGACATATGCGGAGAAGCAAAATCTAGACGTTAGATGGTTTAAAGAAAAACGAAATTGCGGAAGCACTTTTTCCAACCGCGACATTACGAAACTAGAATCTTTTTGCACCTATTGTAATAAGAAGTTCAATCATTCAGACCCGATTCCGTGTAAGCATCTCAATTGCTACTCGATATTCTGTTCAAGACAATGTATTAACGATCACCTCAAGTTACTACATAGAAGTAAGACTTGAACAATTTGAGTTAGGATGATTGATCAGGGATCCCACTTAGTTAAAATAAGAGTAATTAACTTTATTCTCAATTTGTCACCCCTAAATTGGGCCAGAAAGTGAGAATTATAGTAACTGGGACAATCATCAGATATAACTTTCAATCTAAATCCAAGATTCACAAACTTAGAAGTTAGCCAATTCTTCCATGAACTAAATTCATAGTCGGATATAGGTTCCAATAAGTCATTAATTATTTCTGTTACAATAGTAAGGGTTCCTCTTTCTTTCAATTTCTTGTGGATACTTTGATACAATAAGGTCCATTGACTCTCAGAGTTTCTGTCTATGTAGTTTGGAGAGGGTAAGACAAAAATGAACTCATCAACAAAATTATCTGGAAAAAATGAAAGCACGTTTTCAAAAGAATCATTAATCAAGTAAATATTTTTGCCCATTAACCTATCATGAGCCTTCTGAATTTGTTTAGCGTCAATCTCAATACCCACATAGCAGGTGTTTGGTCTGTTCCTATATTCAATAATCTCATTTAGTAATTGACCATCTCCCATTCCTAGTTCTACAATAACTTTATCATATGTTGATAATGTTGAAACGATACTTTTTTGATAACACAAAATGTGTTTCTTTATTATTCCGGTCGTAATAATTCAGATTCAAGCAACTGCTGTACAAGTTGAACTACTTCTTGTTCGACTTGTTGCCTGGGTAATCCCAATTTGGACGAGAAATGATCTGCTAACTGAGTAATAGTTTTTGATCCATCGCAACTGTTCCAAAAATCAACAATAGCCTGATTTACCATAAATCTCTGCTCTTTTTCATTTTCAAGAATTAGCGACCCATCCTCTTGAGTAACTAATCTTCCCTTTATCAATGGTTTGTACTTTTCATAGTCAACCTGAAACCTGAGCTTGGGCTTTCCAAATCCTAGTTTTTCCCTCACTGAAGGTTCAATTCTTTCAATGTTCCAGGGGGGATCCCACACTATTGAGACATTTATGTTACCTACGCCATCTAGTTTTCCTATGTATCTCTTAACATCGCTAACAAGTGTGTCATGAAGTGGACAACCTCTTGTTGTCATAGTCATTTCAATATCGACATCATTTGATTCATTAATATTTACACCATAGACTAAACCCAAATCGACTATATTGACAGGGATCTCCGGATCCATACATTTTCTTAATACAGAATATACCTGCTCTTGACTAATACTCTCTGACATCTGATATTAAAAATATGCTTAGAGATTAAATACTTTGTCCATCTCTCAGATGTTTTTGGCAATACTTTCTTCGTAAGGTGGCATTAATATGCCCTTTTCAGTAATAATTCCTGTTATCAATTCTGGAGGAGTTACATCAAATGCGGGATTAAAAACTTTGATTCCCTTCGGCGCTAATAACTTGTTCCCCATTTTCATTAATTCATTTTTATTTCTCTCCTCAATGACTACTTCATTGACATTACTAGACAAATCAAACGTGGATGCAGGGGCTGCCACGTAAAAAGGAATGTTGTGCCTTTTTGAAAGAGCAGCTACTTGGTAAGTGCCAATTTTATTGTAGACATGTCCAGTTTTCAATATTCTATCTGCACCGACAATTACACGATTGATTTTACCCTTAGACATTAGATATCCTACGGCAGTATCAGGGATCAAACTAAAATCTATATTATAGTAATTTAGTTCGAATGCTGTTAATCTAGAACCTTGCATGACAGGTCTTGTCTCAGTTGCTATGACCTGTATTTTCTTGCCCATATCATTTGCTGCTCTAAGTACACCCAATGCGGTACCGTATGTAACTGTGGCCAGTGAACCGGCATTACAATGCGTTAGTATTACCTCGTCGTCGCCTATCATCTCAGCCCCATTCATTCCTAATTTCTTATTTGTTGTTATATCATCAGTTGCCATATTTAGAGCAGAAAGAAGAATTGATTTTTTGATATCCTCAACGTTATTTTTTGAAGTTGCTACGTTCATTATTTGATCAAGTGCCCAAGCCAAATTAACCGCAGTAGGTCTAGTTGATCTTAGTCTGTCGTAGGCAGTTTTAAGGTCTTTAAGAAGCGCCCTCTGAGTTTTTGCATGACTCGAAATTGCAGCCAAGGACATTCCAAACGCTGCCGCAATTCCAATTGCAGGTGCTCCTCTAACTATTAATCGTTCTATAGCTCGAGCAACTTCCTCATATTTCTTGTATCTAACAAATACTAGTCTACCAGGCAATTTAGTTTGATCAATCATTACAACCTGATTATTTTCCCATTCTACAGTCATGAGATCTTTTGATTGATTCTTTAATTTCCCAGTAATTTTACCTTTCTTCCTATGAGGCATTTAATGATTTGATGGTTAATAATGTCTATAATAATTTACCTAGATGAACGGTTTTCACAAGGCAGGTTATCACAGATATATGCATAGGAAAATTTACTGGACAATAGTGCGATTATTACCATTTTGGATAATCACATTTAATCTTGGTATATCTGTTAATTGATAGGGAACAATAAATAACAGGTACTAGCAGCTAGAGATATGTCATTCATTAAATACCGTGTGATGAGGTTAAGGAAGTTTACCAAAAATAAATTCTATGTTCTAGTCAAATATTTTCTATTTATTTACATAAGTTTCAAAATGAAAATTGGATGGTATTGATAAGCAAATCGATTGAACTTATTTGTATTTATGCTACAATGCATTATTTGAATTTTAATTTAAATTCCGTCTACTAAATTAAAGTAATTAGACACTATGATTTTGTAGGAAAGCCTATAATCACGCAAATCAAATGTACCAAGTGAAGGACATGTCTATTGAAAATGAGGTATCTGCAAAGAAAAGCACTTTATTTAATAATTCAAATAAATCTGCTCTACAGTATGACCTGTTTGACAACATTGTGGGCTATGATGATATTAAAAAATTATTTCTATTATCCTTTGGATCCCAAAGACCAATTCACATCTTACTTGTTGGTCCGCCCGCATCAGCAAAAACGTTGTTTATGCTAGGATGTATGAAACTTGAACGTTCTTATTTTACATTGGGTACACACAGTACCAAATCTGGGATGGTCGATTACCTATTTGAAAAGCGTCCTAGGTACTTAATTATTGATGAGATTGAACACATGTCGATTAGAGATCAGACAGCTCTCCTTAGTCTTATGGAGACCGGAATAATAGCAGAGACAAAACACATGAAGACCAGAAATACACAACTCAAGACCTGGGTTTTTGCTACTTCAAATCAAACTAACCATATGCTCACTCCCCTGCTTTCTAGGTTCATGGTATTACACTTCAAACAATACAAATATGATAATTTTCTGGATATCTCAATTCACATGCTTGCGCAGGAAGGTATTGCAAAGGATGTCACAAATGAGGTCGCAACTCAGGTATGGCATAAAATGGGATCAAAGGATATAAGAGATTGTATAAAGATTGCACATCTTGCCAAAACGAAGGATGACGTAAAATGGATTGTCGAGACAGTTCTAAAGTATAACAACACGTCTTATACTCCCAAGAAATCATGATCAAACTTCAACACTTGAATTTTCTTTGTACTCTTGATCTTCAATGCTTGTTGCAAAAGGATTGAGACTAGAAAATATAATATTGGACACTTCAAATTTTTTTTCTTATCTTTTAGTCAACGGAAAGAAATAATCTCATTACTAAAAACCAAATCCACCACCGTCAAATCCATCAAATCCACCACCATCAAATCCACCACCGTCAAATCCACCACCGTCAAATCCACCACCGTCATTTCCTGTATCTTGAGAATCTACACCTGAACTATCAGAATTAGTGCCACTACCTGCAGTAGTATCTTCACCATTGCCGCTATTATCCACAGAAGCTCCAGTATCAGTAATCGAGCTCTCCATAGGATTTAATGCTAGACCCAATAAAGACATCATCGAGGTGAAAAACAGGATGTCCATTATTCCTGTAAAAAGCATCATCGGCATCCATGCTCTATTTGAAACCATAAATGAATCCAGTTGTGATTTGTCTCCACTGTTGTAGTACTGTTGCATTTTTTGAACCTTTTCTTGTAACTCATTTTTCTTGTTGTCAAGAAGACTAGAACCCGTCTCTGTTATTTTTAATTCTATTTTTTTCCTACCTAAGAATCCTCTCCTCTCATTCCTTATTACCAATCTCTGAAAAACAAGATCATTTACTATTAGTTCAACTTCAGCCTTAGATAATTTAGACACCCGTGATATCTTATCAATATTATTCATTCCTCTTGAAACTGCATCGAGAACCATGAAATGATTAGGACTTTGTCCAATATTGACTTCGTCAGACATGTTGATTTTATACACACAAGTTTACTTAAATCATTCGTTAATACCTATTTAAATGGAGTAAATCTAGAGTATATTGATCCTGAGTTACCAATTGTTATATCATCTTCAGGAAAAACCGCGTCTATAAACCTAAGCCTTTGTTTTAGATCATTATCAATGAAAACGATCAAACATTATCGTTCCTTATTTTCCTTTTCATTTTCTCTCCTTCGATATATCCAATGCTCAAGATATACAGAAAAGAAAATTATTGCGGCTAGAATTACCATCTCAACTATTAGTGAATCCCATTCGATCAATCTACCCACCAGATGATTTGACGATACTGTGGATTAGAGTATTTAAGTTCTATATACACTAATTATTAATTGCTCAGGGCACCTTCCAGTGAATTATCATATGACAAAGAACAAACATCATCATAATTCACTAGACGCCTTAAGACTAAGTTTGAAAGGATACTATTTGATGTAATTATAATTCAGGCTTATCCAAACCTAATCCCAATACATAATGTCTACCATAATCGGTAAGGCTAATTTTTGTGCTAATTATCTCATTGGTAGCAACATACTCCCGTTCTCTTAGTTCCTCTACAATATTATTTTGCTGCATTTCAGTTAATCCTAAATCACTAGCGATATTTTCCCCTCGCTACATGTGTTATGCCTTCTTCTGATTTTTCAAATGTTTTAACCAGATAATCATCTAACATTTTTTCCCAATAATGACTGGAATTAGAGTATCCATCGACTGCTCTCTTTATGGAATGGGGGATATAATTGTCCATTGCTACTTTTAATGTAGGAATGCATTAAGACTTAGCCTATAGGGTTACAATATCAACTAATTACCTTTTGAACTATATAGAAAGTCCTAAACTAACAATGATAACAATGGACGATGAAGTTTGAAAGGATATAGAGACTTAAATATTACAATTATGGAAAAAAACCATGAACAAATTCCAAAACAGGAACAAAACTCTATTTTGGCTGCCGTTCATGTTAACAGGTTTTATTATTTTGTTGATTTTTATTTTCAACATTTCCAACCAGTTCGGGTTCGCTGCAGGAAAATATACGATTAACACTAAAATTAATTTACAAAAATTAAATAATCCTCAAAAAATGAAAGTTGTAGCATACTCTAACGGCGAAAACCAAACCAAATATCTTACAGGTAATGACCTGAAGTCAAAAACTGCTACCGTTTCTTTCCAATTTAACCAGAAAAATGATGACCTTGTTACTGCTGTTCACAGCGATGAATATGCTGCATGTGCCTACGACCTTAATCCACAAACAAATGAGATGAAAACCTATTCCTGCATTGAGGGCAATCTTCAAAATCCAACTGGTAAAAATCCGATAAACATAGGTTATGGATCCTCTGTTACCTTGTCTAGTGGACAGTTCAAAACTGTTAAGGGCGGGCAAAATGATACTATAAAGAATCCAACTATAGTCGTCTGGCTAGAAAATCTCGCTGGTAAAAAAAATCTAAAGAATATCGGAGTTGTTGCCATGATTAAAGGGGAATTTCAGTATAAGATAATAGATGGTGGAAAGATGCTCGCAGAATCAAAGGACAAAATAATTAGGGTTCCCCTCCAATTTAATAAGGAGCCTGAAATTGGCGCAATCCGAAAAGGGGATTACTTTTTTGCTTGCGTCTCT
>DATBHO010000129.1:0-20584 GCA_036557405.1 Nitrososphaeraceae archaeon | reverse complement strand
CCAAGTTCTGTCAGACTGTTGATGTAGAGCATTTGCAGATGTTCACGTCAATCTTGTATCACTTGGATGATTCGTGGGTACTATTAAGCTCTCAATAATATGGTGGGCCAACCGATAGAATTAAGTGAGTTTCTTTTCACCCCTTCCTTTGTGCAACTGAGATTACATTCCCGTGCAACATTGAATAATGGAGTAGAGATCCCCCGTCTGGGACTAGGGGTCTATCAGACACCAAGTGGAGAAACAACTTTTCGGTCAGTAAGGTATGCATTCAAGATCGGCTATAGACATATCGATACAGCTTCACTCTACGGGAATGAACGGGATGTAGGTAGGGCAGTTCTAGAAAGTGGGATACCAAGGGAAGAGATCTTCGTTACCACGAAGGTGTGGAATACGAATCAAGGTTATGACCCTACCATTAGGGCATGCGAAAGAAGTCTGCGACGACTAGGACTGTCGTATATCGATCTCTACTTGATTCATTGGCCCGTCGAAGGAATGGGCAAAGACAGTTGGAAGGCTATGATTCAATTACTAAGATCTGGGAAAGCCAAGACTATTGGAGTAAGTAATTACGACATTTTCCAATTGCAGGAAATACTACAAAATTTTGATGTTGCACCATCAGTCAACCAAGTTGAATTTCATCCATTTCTATTTCAAGAGCAGCTGTTACAATTCTGTAATGATAATAGTATTCAGCTAGAAGCTTATAGTCCGTTAACTCGAGGAAATAAGCTCAATCATCCAACCCTAAGAGTCTTACAACAGAAATATAGCAAAACATCTGCTCAAATTTTAATTCGGTGGAGCTTACAGCACAATCTCGTTGTAATTCCCAAATCCACACATGAGAATCGAATCAAAGAGAATAGTCAGGTATTTGACTTCCAGCTTGATGATGAGGATATGAAGGTACTCGATTCTCTCAACGAGAATTTTCACACGGTTTTTCTATAATATGGTAACATAGAGCGTACTAAAACTAGTTTAGCATATGCTCAAATAAAGATTATTTTAGCAGAGTCTATTAGACATTTTTTTTAGTTAAATAAATGAATTGGTTACTAATTAATAATTGAATTTTAATTCTCACTCGGATAGAGTTGGAAGGAATTTACATTAACTCTGTCTGGACCCGATGTATTGAATGAGAGATGATGATAATAGCCCAAAAGGACTAACAAAGTTGACCAAGTTGGATAAGAAACTCATTAAAGATTCTGAAAGGATGAAAAATTGTGTATGCGGTCACCATGTAAGCTGGCACTGGGTCGATACACACCGCAATGGAAGATGTGTCTATCACATTACAGAATTGGATGCTTGTTATTGTGAAAAATTTATAGAATGTGAAGGATCGGAAAATGAAATGACGTTAAAAGAGGGGAACTAACATATCACGAAAATTCAAGGAACTCGTCAGTTCTCAAACAGCCTTCAATGCAATGTGACGTTATCGTAATAGATTATTTTCTTTATCGAATTATCACTTAGTTTAATCAACAAAGCTCCAGTTTGGTCGATATCAATAATGTGGCCCATAATCTTCTGATTTCCATCGCGAACAGTTGCTTTTTTTCCGAACATATCAGATTTTTCCTTCCATCTGTCGATAATCTCTAAAGTGTTTCCACAGCTAACAAAATTATCATAATAATATTCAATTCTTTCCAGGATGGATTTTACTAAAAATACTAAATCTACTTTGTTACCGTATTCCGCTTTGAGTGTAGTAGCTTTTAAGTCATGTGCGGTCAGATAATCATTAATCAAAGAACTCTTAATATTTGCATTCAACCCTAAACCCATTACTATTTTTTTAGTTTCATTTTCGACGTTAACGTCGATCAAAATTCCACATACTTTTTTTTCATTTATTAATACGTCATTGGGCCACATTAATTTACAGTAAATTTTCGTATTTTCAAATATTGCATCTGCCACTGCTAGTGCGCCTATGAACTGCGTAAAAATGATGTTGTCCACGCTAAAATCAGGAATTAAAATTATTGACATCCACAGACCACCCGCAGGTGAAATCCAACTCCTGCCCATCCTACCTTTACCAATATTTTGCTTCCTAGCAATTACTATTGTTCCATGAAGTGATTCACTCTTTGGTAAAGAGTTAGCAAAGTCCTGGGTTGAATCCAGTTCATTAAAAAAATAAATAGATTTACCCAATTCCCTTGTCTTCAGTAATTTTGAAAGTCTTGCCTTAATGATGGATTCCTTTGGTACTTTCATATGTCAAAACCCTGCAAAATATTAATTAGATACCCTCTTACAGTAACAATTAATTAAACAACATAATTTCAATAATGTACACCATTTTAGACTATAAAGCTTACTGCTAATAGTATACCAGAAACTCTCGAATAAATGATTGAATTGGCCATACTTGAAACTAACTCATCTGGATCATGAAATCTCCTCAACTTGTGGACCGCCTTAACTGCGAATGGCACAGACGAAATTCCAATAATTGAAAAAATGGGCAAAACGTTAAAAATAGATCCGCCAATGATCATTGCATAGGTTACTCCAATTATCATAATTAGAAGTTTAATTGACTTTTCTTTGCCAATAACTATAACTAGAGTTCGTCTTCCGCTTTTTTTATCTGCGTCATAATCAGGGAACGATGTAACTAAGAGTACCACCGATGAGAGAACTCCAATAATAATGCCAACATAGACTGATGTTAATTCAATAGAATTACTTTGAATATAATATGATCCTAATACAATCATGCAACCCTTAATAGCTACAAAAAGCTCTCCTAGACCAGCATTTACTATATTTGTTGAATAAAAATAAATTGAAATAATTGCGAAGATTAATAAAATTAATATAATAATACCTTTAATAGTAACAAAATATAATCCTATCAATCCTCCCACTATAAGAAAAATAATTCCAGCGCAATAAATTAGCCTGGAGCTAATGAGATTTTCGGGAATGACTCCTGTACCACCGCTAAATTTTGTTCTTTTCGTATTAGTATCAATTCCCCGTTTAAAATCTGAATAATCATTTAACAGGTCAACGCTGATGTGCAAACACATTATTCCAATATATGTTAGCACAGCGTACCCGATGTCAACATAACCAGTCTTCCAATAACTAATGACAATTCCGTTAGTTACAGCTATAACTGAGGCAAGCAAAAACTTTATTCTTATCGCTCTTGACCAAAGTAAAACTATCTTGCTTATTTTTATAATTTGATTATAAAAATTCAATTGATGTATTGCATAAGATATTCGGACTTAAATATTGAATGCTATTACCGAAAAAAAGTTGCCTGGCATTAGCGACGCCATGAATATTCTAAATTCACTCAACATATGATGGAAGTATTATTTTTAGATTTGTAGATAATTTCTTCAGAGCTGTTCTTTTCTCTTCTCTGGAGATTTCTCCCCCTTCAATGGCATCTCTTAAAAACCTTATTGATCTGTCAAATGTAATTCTATCCACCGGATATGGAACTCCATCTTTACCTCCGTGAGCAAAACTATATCGTACCGGATCTTTCCAAGAGGCGCTAGTCCCGTAAATTAGTTGAGATAAAAGTGCAAGTGCCCTTATTAAAGACAGACCAACCCATTCAATAGAAACGAATTCTTCATAATTTTTTGGTTGAATTTCATAGGCTTTGTTGATAATCTTCCAATTAAGATGTTTTGGCATTTCAAAACTATCCGTTAATTTAAATTTACTTGCGTTCTCTTCGTTACTTGATATCCAGTCGTCTAATGTTGGGTTTCTACCCAAATTTAATTTCATAATCGATGAAACTAGGTTTTGTGGACTCCCTCTTAGAAGGTCCAACGATGTTTTTTGCACTTCTGTAGACTCAGAAGCTGTAATGTCGAGTACGCTTCGATGTGCTTTATTACATATTATACCAGAGTGAGGTTCAGAAACAAATGAACATACCGCCTTTTCAGAAATCCAATGATATCGTCTGGCCATTTTAATGTCAGAATTCATTCCTTGTTGAACTACAGTCCAATTTCCTGCCTCATCAAAAAAAATCGCATGGTAAGAGAGAATACATCTTGAATTGCGGTATTATCTAATTTCGCAGAAATTTTGCTGGCGTACTGAAGATCAGATATTTTTTTATGCGATATATTGAGTACTGCGCTAATTTTGGACTTTCTCTCCTTGCTGACGAAGATTTTTTTCCTTTGCCTCCAGCGATCATTATTCCATGATTTTGTGGATCAATTGAGTGTTTGAGTACTCCAGTAACCACGGTCGTTAGTCCGGATGAGTGCCAATCAAATCCTAATACACAGCCGAACGATTGAAACCACAGTGGGTCGGCAATTCTCTTCAAAAATTCGCTAGTGCCATGTTCCTCAATAAGAATTTTTGATATGGACGAGGCAAGTTTTTTCATTCGTTGTAGGAGGAACTGAGGAGGATGTCCATGATGTAACGGGAGATATATGGATGACTTGGTTATCAATAGGAAACATCATTTAGTGGACATCTACTTTATATTATAAGAAGGTGGCATGGTACCTTGCATAGGGAAATAATAATTTGATTGTGGATCTGATACAATGCATTTACCAAGGTAGTTGAAAAGTTGATATTCTCCTTTGTTTGAGTTTAGGAAATATGATTCATAAATGTTTATGATTTGCACCTTTATTTCAATCGATTTATAAATGAGATATGTATGTTTTAAGTGGTTATCATTGAATTTTGATATTTTGGTTCAAATAGCAGTTGGACTATTTGTTACAGGGCTCTTTGCAACAATATTATATGAAAAATTGAGGTTTAAAACAAGTCAAGATCCAGATACAGAAAAATCGAGAAGCTGAATGACTGTTATTGATGAACAGATCAAAGCCTCCTTCAGAAATGAAGGATTTCAAACTCTAACAAAGATACAAAGTATATCAATTCCGGTAATCTCTCGAAAGAGAAACTGCCTCCTCGTTGCTCCCACAGGATCAGGAAAAACAGAGGCTTCTGTAATTCCAATATTTTCACTTCTCGAAATTGAGCGTGATAAGTACTCTGATTTTACGGAGGGTAATGCGATTGTCGTATTATATATTACTCCGCTAAGAGCTTTGAACAATGACGTACTTAGAAGAATAGTCAATTATGCTAATAAGAGAAACCTTGAAGCTCAAATAAGACATGGAGATACAACAAGAACAGCCAGACAGAAATTAGTAAAAAAACCCCCTCATATTCTTATAACTACACCTGAATCGCTTGGGATAATACTTATGCATGAGAAATTCAAATCATATCTAAAGCATCTTAGATGGGTGGTAGTAGATGAAGTGCATGAATTGATTGGTAATGAAAGGGGAACTCATTTAACTATCAGTCTAGAGCGTCTGGAAGAGATAAGTATGCACAATCTAGTCAGAATAGGACTGTCTGCTACTATTGGTAATTTAAAAGATGCTGCGAATTTTATTAGTGGGGCAAATAGAAAGTGTTCCATTCTTGTAGATAATACAATAAGGAAATATGACATAGAGGTGAAGTATCTAAACGGCTCAATAAGTAAGGTAGCCAAATTCGTACTAAAGTATCTAAATGATAACATGGTATCTGGATCTGTACTATTATTCACAAATACTAGAGATGAAGCTGAGTACATTGGAACTACGATAAGAAATCAAAACCAAATTCCAATAGAAGTTCACCATGGTTCCCTTTCAAGGGAAACACGTGAAGAAACAGAAACCAAGCTGAGGGAAGGCGTGACCGGTATAGTAGTTTGCACCTCTTCGTTAGAGTTGGGTCTCGATATTGGTTCCGTAGAATTAGTAATTCACTATGGATCATCAAAACAGGTTTCAAAGCTTGTACAAAGAGTTGGAAGAAGTAGGCATGTCAATTTTAAATCAGCCAAAGGATTAATAATTATAAATAGTGGTGATGATGAGCTCGAATCTTATTCAATAATTAAAAGAATGGAGAACAGATCGATCGAAGTACAAGAACCTCACATTAATTCATTAGATGTGGTTACGCATCATCTAGTCGGATTTGCAATATCAGCATCAGAACCAGTCAACCTCGAGGATGTTTACCAAATCATAAAAAGATCATATCCATTTAAATACCTGCCATTCTCCGACTTGGAACAATGTGTAGTTTTGCTTGACAATTGTAGAATAATAAAATATGATCACAAAAATAGAACTTATACAAGAAGAATAAAATCATATAAGTATTATTTTGAGAATATTTCAACAATACCAAATATAGTAAAGTTTGAAGTTATCGATGTAATTAGAAAGAAGAGAATAGGCACCTTAGATCAACAGTTTATTGGTGAGTTTGGTGAAAGAGGAAATGTATTTGTCTTGAAGGGGAGCCAATGGCGAATAGTAAGCGTGGATGATAATAAATTGCAGGTAAATGTAGAGCAAATCTATGGATCTCCAATAAACGTGCCTCATTGGGTAGGTGAAATGATCCCGGTAGATTATGAAACTGCTGTTGGGGTAGGTAAGCTTAGAAATAAGGTTATCTATGAGAGCAATTTTAAATTGGAATCTGACATTAGGAACATTTTAAAGAAAATTCCCATAATTCCTGATTCTAGAAATATTGTAATAGAAAATGTTGCTACCAATAATGCTATTGTGATCCATTCAACGTTCGGTACAAAAATCAACAATACTTTGTCATCTCTTTTTTCAACGATTCTGGCGTCGTATGTAGGACATTTAGTAGAAACAAAATCGGATCCTTATCGAATTCTATTAGGCTCGTCGGTTAGATTGTCGCGAGCAAATATTGAAAAAATATTCCATGATGAATTTGATGTTGAGGCAATCTTGATCGCATCGTTAACAAATACGTATAATCTTAATTGGAGAGTCTGGATGGTATCAAAGAAATTTGGACTAGTTGAAAAGAATGCAGTATATGACAAACGACTGTCTCGTTTCATATACGATAGATATTCTAAAACTCCGATAAGTAAGGAATCCATAAGAGAGTTAATACATGACAAATTTGATGTAATAGCTACACAAGACATTCTCCGAAAAATAAGAAACAAAGAAATATCAATTCATTGGCTTGATTTATCCCATTTTTCGCCTTTGGCCCAGAGTGTTTTAGAACACCATTCCAAATCCTCGTCTTCGCCATTAAGTATTGAGAAGGGCGTATTAGAACTCATAAAGGAGAGACTTGAAAAAACTAAACATCGACTCATATGTATCCGATGTGGCAAATGGGAAAGATTGGTTGAAACCAGAGAAGTAATGGGATCAATTTCTTGTAGATTATGTGGCTCGAAATTGATTACAACCACGTTTTCCTCCGACTACGAGCTTTCAAAGATAATTTTGAATAAATTGAAGGGATCAGAAATTAATAGTGATCAAAATCGCAAATTTGAAAGGGCTTGGAAGACTGCATCATTGATTAACAACTTCGGCACAAAAGCACTAACTGTACTCTCTGGCTATGGGATAGGTGTTGAAACAGCAGCTCGAATTCTTCGTAATTATGTGGATGATGATAACTTGTATAGAAATATTTACGATGCAGAAAGACAGTATGTTATGACAAGGGGATTTTGGAATGATAAATAGTACTTAATAAGTGTATCATTAAATTTAAGTTCTGCATTGTAGAAAAAATGCGTGATTATCTCTAGGTTAGGAACGCATAACGTAGTATAACAGATACTAGTTTGAGAGACTATATCAGAACTCTGAAAAGACATTCCGCGGTAAATTAATCATTAAGTATAATTATTAATCTGTATTTTTTAGTAAGAATAGAAATTACGTTAGAGTGAAAATATTTTATATTATATTTGCGTCTACGAAATGCTATGAATTGATGAATCTTTTCTTAGTGTCAACTCTAGCTTGCCTTCTCTCCCAGTATTTAATATTGCTCCCAAAATTCTGATTCTGTCACCAACTTTCAAACTATCTAGTTCCGCACTGCTATCACGCCAACCGACTAATCGAATTTCTCCCGTATCATCCCCTATCAGGGTATCGGTTACCGAAACCAATTCCCCATTCTTTGTGTTCACTTGTGTGGCATTTGGTTGTTGTAATATTATTGATTCTATAATGTAGGAATTGCCAACTGTCTGAATGTCTTTTATTTTAGTAATAGATTCTTCTAACCTAGGAAATGAATTATTTTCTACTACTTCTAGGTAAGAATCTTCCTTTAGAAATACCATATTGCCAAATATTCTGTTCGGGATGCAATCTATTATAGAATTCAAGTTTAAATTATTTGAGTTTATGCCTTCAAGGTTCACATACATTATGTTTTTGTTCTTATCTATCCCGACATAATTGACGGCATCATTATCGCTTCTACCCTCAGATATTATTCGAATTGAATGCACTTCATAATCTTGAGGTTTATCTCTCAGCTCAATAATTGTGCCTTCGTCACCATGGATTTCAAAATCACCGTTGCCATATTGCATGTTACCTTCCTTGATGCGTGCTCCAATTATTCTAATTGGAGAATTCACTTGAAAAATCCTCGGCAAACTATCTTCATCAACATTCCACAACGCAATTCTTAGTTTCCTATCTCCCGATTCATTTGATAGCATTGTTTGCAATGATTTTTTTCTTTCTCCTCGTGAATCAGTAAATTCTATTATTCTTGGAATTGAGCTAATTAATCCGGATATTACAGCATTGTCTTTTTCGGTCTTAACACTATCAACACTTGTTGTGATGCTATTTAGGTCTGGAATATTGGCATCATTACCTTCGTAAGGATAAATATTACCTCCTTCTCCTATATTTATTATTGGCTTTCCATTGAGGGCACTTTTTACGTAGCAATTGTTTATTTGCATTAAATCCCCTGGTTTTAACCCATTTTCTTCAATCACGTGAGTTAGATTATCCCATAGTCTTACTTTTATGCTACCGCCAGCATCATAAACAGAGATAGTTCTATTTTCAATGCGCTCATTCGTGTCTTTTTTTGTAAATACTCTTATTGGATAACTACTGAGCAGTCGTACAGTTAGATCTAGGTCTCTTGCTCCGATATAAAGATCTTTTATCCCTCGCTTTGTTCGTTGAACATTATCAAAAGATACTCCCAAATCAGCTGCAACAAGAAACAGAGCACCTTGGTCGGTCAAGTAACCAGCTCCTATTTTTCTCTTTTTTTCTTCGATGAGTTCTTTTATCTGCTCTAAATTAATATCCGGCTTTTGCTCAAGAAGTAGTTCGATCATTTTTTTAAAGTCTAATGACAATCTATATGTGATCTCCTAGTACTAAAATCAATGTCTTGCCTATATGTTTTGAGAATCAGATAGACAGCGAATCAATTGAAACTTTGGAGAAGCTTTTGGATCAATAGACATTTCAGTTCCCCCGTCTGCCAAGAGAACGAATTAGTAGTAAGATATGATCATTAATCTACGATTATGATATATAAGAGTCAAGTATAGTCCGCGTTCTCTGCAAACCAAGGTCAGTAATGTATCCGCCTAATCTAGGCCCGCTATCTGCATTTATTAACATCCTATACATCAATTTGAATATTTTCCTAGGCTGTTCTTCGTTTTGCTTTGAAATTTCATAAATTATTTGCTGTATTTTTTCTGGGTCAGGCTTCGACTTGGAATCAACTCCAATTTCAAGTTCATCTAGGATCTTTCTAATTATAATCCCGTCCTTTTCAGTCAATTCGAGATCAAATTTTTCTGTTGATAAGTGATCATCAGACCAGTTACATGCCAATAAAATTTTTTGTTCTAGATCTTGGGTTAACTGAGTTGCAACTTTATATTTTTGCAATCTATCAAAGATTTTTTCTATTCTATCTGTTCCTGAAAAGAAAGATGCTTGCTGAACTATGAGCATATAGGGAACATGTTGAGATGATTTGGCGGGCGATTTTAAGTGATTAATATATTCATACAATCCCTTTGTTTTAATTAGTTTATCTTGATTTTGTTCCTTTACTTTGCCAAAATAGATATCCTCACAGGTATCATATTCGTCCATTAAAGTAGCTATATCATCTATACCTATTTGTCTAGTTCCGGTTATTCGCTTAAGCAACAGTAATAAAAGAGAGTGTGGAGTTCCATATCGTAACCATACTTGAGGAGTAAGCACATTTCCTATAGACTTGCTTATTTTCTTGCCTCCTTTATCAAGAAACATTTCATATTTTACATGTAAGGGATGGGCATAATTCAGAATAACGTCAGATACCCAATCATTTATTCTTACCGAATCCATTATGTCCTTGCCATAAGCCTCAAATCTTATACCGAGAGCACTCCATCTTGCAGCAAATTCAACCTTCCATGCAAGTTTTCCTTTACCATCTGATATAGGAACTTCACCAGTATATCCACATCCTTTGATTTCGTTACTACCCAACTTCGTCCCGTCACAGATATAGATTATTTTCCTTTCTTCTGATATGTATTTTTCAGCGTGGGCCACATATAACCTTCCACATGATTCACAAATTGGAAAGTAGGGAAGTGTCTCTTTATATTTTGATTGACCCACTAACTCCTCGATCTTGTTACCTAGATTACGTGCATTTGACAAAATTATGTGTATTTGCTGTGCTAAAATTCCGCCACCGTATACTTTTGCTGCATTTAGGAATTCGTATTTTATGTCTAGTCTGTCTAGAGAATCAAGCAACAGGCTGCTCATGTGAGCCCCATATGAATCATGACAGGTACCTACTGGATCAGGAATATTGGCAACGGGTTTGCCAATATAATCACGCAACCAGTCAGGAAGACCTGATGGTATTTTCCTCAACCCATCCAAGTCGTCAGAGTATGCGATTAACTTTGAATCATATCCTAAGTTTTTTATGGCAAGGGAAACTCCATATGCTCTGACGGCATCGCCAAGACTCCCAATATGCGGGAAACCTGATGCTCCCAGCCCACTCTCTACTATAACGGATTTCAAAGGTCTTCCGATATCTTTTTCTCTGCTAATAATCGTAGATGCAATTTTATCAATCCAAGTGCCTCTTCCTATGACTTCTCCATTCATATTACATCACAATTCCTTGGACACGTATGGTCCATTTTGTTGATATCCGAATTTCTCGTAATATTGCCTGGTCCCTATTGCACTTATTACAGAAATAGAATCCAGTCCAAATTCATTTTTAACTATATTTTCGGCAATTTCTAACAAAGTTGCACCATATCCCCTGTGTTGAGAGGAACTAATCTTGAAATCATTGTTGTTACCAATATCTACTACCTGCCCAAGTACATGTAGTTCACGAACAATTGCTGAGGGATTTCCATCTTTTTCTTTCAATTCATTTCTATGAGGCATTGCTAATTTCCTTAATCTCAAAAAACCAAACAAGATCTTATTGTCATAATCTTCTAGACTTAAAAAGACTTCTTTACCTTGTGAAGAATCGTAATCTATTCGCTTGGTCATTATTTTAATGTCCCTATAATTGGTTAATTTTTTTATTCCTACCTCTCGACACCTTATACAGTTGCATTGTAACCCCTTTTCTCTTAATTTCTGTTGCAGTATCTGCCTAATATTACCATTCTTATAACCATAAAGAATATTCTCTGATGCTATCTCACGTTGAATTCTCATGATTCTTATCCACGGAGGCACAGTTTTTTTAATTTCAAGTAGTAAATCTATAAATACCTCATCTGGATATGGCTTGTAGAGTCCTTTTTCATATAATTTTGCCAGTCCTGTCCCTTGCAACAGTAACGTAGGATATATTTTTAGCATATCGGGTTTTAAACGTGAATCTTCAAATAATTTCTTAAAATCTTCAAGATCCTTCCGCGGATCAGAACCGGGTAAACCAGGCATCATGTGAGCCACAATCTTGTAACCGGAATCTTTTGCAATTTGGAATGATTGATAGACATCGTCAATAGTGTGACCCCTGTTAGTATTCTTGTAAACCTTTTCACTTAATGATTGGACACCTATTTCAACCCGGGTTATACCTAGTTCAAGCATTAAATCAACATGTGATTCCTTGCAATAATCTGGCTTTGTTTCCACGGTAAGTCCTACGCAACGAATATCACTTGTTTCATTCAGTTCATGTGCTTTTTTAAGGGAGGAAGATTCTATGCCGTTTAATGTTTCAAAGCACTCTTTTATAAAACTTTTCTGATAATCTTGAGACATAAATGGAAAAGTTCCACCAACAATCACTAATTCAATCTTTGAAATATTATGACCTCTGGAATGTTCTTGTTCTAATTTAGAGATTATCTGGTTTTTTGGATTATAATCAAATTTTTGTGCTAATCTCGTCACTGGTTCCTTTCCGGTATAGCTTAGCGGAATATTGAGTTCTTTGCCTCCAGGACAGTAGATACACCTTCCATGAGGACAGTCATAAGGTTTTGCCATGACTGTAATTACGAGTACACCAGATGCAGTTTTAATAGGCTTTATCATCATTTTTCTTCTTATATTACTATCAGCTGGTAAATATTTTATTATATCACGAAATTTGGGAGTTTTTGATAAGTGATATATTGATGAGGTGTCCCTAATAACCGAAGATATGTGTTTTAGTGTGACTTCCCTCAATTGAGTCAATTTATTGGCTATCGCCTTACAGACAGTATCATATTTATTAACCTCATCCAAGATAGAATCATATCTAGTCCTCATATATGATATCATCGATTACCCATACATTTATTTCTTATATACCATCGCACCAATATTCATTGATGATAAAAATTATGAGTATATTAGTCTGATTCTACACGTGGTGTCAGAAATGCGTCAGATATTAGAATTAACAATATTAAAAAATCAGTCAGATTTGTTTTTATGTCAAATGGTGGCAGTACATATCGCAAGGGATCCCCAAACAGAATAACTCCGAATGCATTTTGATTATTCATCGATTCACGATTAATACCATATTTATGGAATTCGTAATTGTAATATGCACTCCAATAGATGATTGAATCTTTATTGAAGAATTATTTTGACGTTTAATAATTTGTGTACAGGCAAATGAGTTGATAGAGATTAGGATACGAGCCAACTATGCCGGTATGGTATTAAACTAGGATATTTTTCTTTAGCGTTTGGGTCTATCAATAATTCATTATCTTATTGTATGATGCATCATCCAGTAAAAAAATTTAGAAAAAAATCAATAATAAGCTGCTAATGCAGTCAATGAGTTGTTACAATATTTTCTTCAAGTCCGAATAGTTTCTTCAAGATCTCAAGAATGATATTTCCCCCAGGCATCACAGTTGGGGTAGTAACATTTGTTGTGGTTGTTGTTGGTGCTTCAATGGGTGTAGTAACATTTGTTGTGGTTGTTGTTGGTGCTCCAATGGGTGTAGTAACATTTGTTGTGGTTGCTGTTGGTGCTTCAATGGGTGTAGTAACATTTGTTGTGGTTGTTGTTGGTGCTTCAATGGGTGTAGTAACATTTGTGGGTAGCATTTCAGTTTCTGAACCCAGGTCCTTTATATACAAATAATTATGTTTTGCGTCGTATCCTAATTGTGAAATAGTTATCACCTTAAATTTATTATCATAAATATACTTCATTTCCTTTTGAAAAAGATCCACATTTGTTGCTGAATCTATCTTGCTTTGCCCAATTCCATGGTACATTATTATTGGTATCGCCTCAACTGTCCCATCTTTATTATACTTTGATTGGCTATTCACAACATCAATGAATCTATCCAATGCCTGATCATCGCTGTATGAATTTTCTACCTTCTCAAAATCGTGGCTCCAATTTCTAATAGAATATTTGTTGGCGTATGTAGGAATGCCATTGTCGGTATAGGTTTTGCAATTTTTTTGATCGTATTGCGCCATTCCATCACATCTAAGAAACATGAGTGGATCATTTCCTCTAGTTGCTAACTCATAATATTTGGCAACAATGTCAACTACGGTTTTATTATCCGACCCTTCACTAAATGGATATTCGAAACTTACGGGGTCTATTCCATAGTTTTCAAGACATTTTTTTGATTTTCCAACTTCATATTCTATTGATTTTTTTGAAAGATCAGTCAGGCGTACGTGCGACATACTATGGGAACCTATTTCATGTCCTTCATTATGTAACGTTTTAATCTCCGCCCAATTCATATACCCGCCCTTTTTTCCCACATTATTACAAATCACATCGAAGGTTGCCTTAAATCCATATTTGTCAAGAATAGGTTTTGCATACGTATATTGACTCTTGAGACCATCAGAGAAAATAAAGCCTACGACATTGAATTCAGTCCTCTTGTCATCAATCGATCTTGTAGGCAATCCTAAAAGTAAATTATTTTCGTATGAAAGACCTGATAATAAGGCCATCAAAAAACCCGCAATTAATATTGGAAAAATGGTACCAAAGTTCCTGGTGCGCTTCAACTTCAATTAAAAGATTCGCAATTCATATAATAAATAGATATTTTCCGGCTTAAACCACTTAATTGAACACCAACTAACTTTGTATTTAGGGTTTAAAGATTCTCTTCAAAAATATTCAAGAGTTGGCCTCTAGGCCAGATAATGCAAATCAAGTTAAGCAGACTCAGGTAGTAGCAATTAAACTATTGAGGCAAGGGTAATTAAACCACTTCAAATTTTGTAGATATTGGACAGACACAAATTCGTAAATCACATTTTTGATTTGTTTTGTCATTACTATTTGATTACTCAGTTGTGTTTCTTGTATGTATTTGTTTCAAGTTCCATTTTCCTTGGGGACAATGTATAGTAAATGATCTGTTTCTCTGATGCTCTTCATTAACAAATTGGATGTTTTGGTAACAATCCAGAATTTCAAAAACACGCTTATGTCATGTCCGTCATAATAGTAAATAGTTTATGTAACCTCAGACTTTATCGAATTGATAAAGTCAAAGTAATGCAACTTTTTCGATTTCTATGTCTCTAAGTTTGAAATTTCTTATTTACTTGGCAATCCATCGAATATGAAAACTAAGTATTAAGGACTGTTTATATGGTTTATGTTATTACATAAAAATAGTCAAATCTAATGGAATTCAGCGTTGCATTTTGGAATTTACAAAATCTTTTTGACACAAATTCAAGTGAAATTGCAACAAACCTTGAATTTATTCCAGAAAAAGGATGGACTAAGGAGGTTCTTAATAAAAAGATCGACAATTTGAGTAATCCTCTGAGAACTATGAACAATGGCATACCTCCAGATTTAATTGGTTTTTGTGAAATCGAGTCTGAAAAATTGGCAAGAGAATTGTGTGAAAATGTGCAATCTGGCTATTATGAAGTAGCGAAATACATCGATGGCTCAGATATCAGGGGGATTGATACGTGTATGGTTTATTCTAAAGATAAATTCGATTGCATTGAAACTAAATCATTCAAAATAAATTTTAGATATCCAACAAGGGATATATTTCTGGCAAAACTACGCGTTAAAGAGAATAATGCGGAGATAACGGTTTTAGTTAATCATTGGCCTTCGAGGAGAGGCAAGAAAGGTGGTTTTGACCTACTTGACACAGAATTCTCAAGATGCATGGTTGCTGAAAATTGTGGACGAATCGTGGATGGCCTCCTGAAAATTCCTTTTGAGGAGATCAAGAATATGCCACATAATATTCTGTCTGATAAAAACTATGTTGAGATGATTAATACTCTGTGGAATAAGAATGTACTTTTGATGGGTGATTTTAATGATGATCCATTCGACAAGAGTATTTCAAAATATCTTCGCGCCAAAAACGATAAAGAGATTTTCATAGAATTGTACGAAGTCCTAGAAATTTTTAGAAACACTGATAGAGATGGAACTGATAGACAACATTACCTTGAATATACAACACCTCTCTTTAATTGCATGTGGAACCTTTCTGGTTTTTCCTATTACCATTGGAGAAATAATTCTACAAATCTCTTTGACCAATTTATAATTTCAAGGGGACTCTTGTTAGGATTACAAAAGTTGAAAATGAATCTAGATACCGTAAGAGTATTCAACGAAGGGTTAACAATTGGAGAAAATCTTTCAAATGAATATTTTGTTCCAAAAGATCCCGAAAGATATCATCCAGCCCAAAAAGGAATTCCCATGACATTCGAGTATTTAAGAAATAATGGTCGTATTCCTAAGCATCGAAAGCCAAACACTGGTTACAGTGATCATTTTCCAATACATGGTACTATTGAGGTACTGTCATAAGAATATACATCTCTTGTAAATCGATACTCTAAAATTCTAACATAATTTTATCGAACGTGCCAGAGTGATTGCTCTTTCTAAGTCATCTTTCAAAATATCCTGTTTTTTATATTTATTATTAAAGTATATCAGGTCGAGAATTTTTGCATTATCCATATTCACAATGGTTGTAACATTATTTCCATTTCTAGAGGTCCCGCCAAATATGCGATGAGAATTTCCTGTCAGCACTACAAGTCTATCTATGATATTAAGTGATTTTGTCGCATTAGAGATTTGAGCTTGAGTTTTTGTAAGTTCATCATTAATAACGACTGAAATGCCAATCTTTGATCCGTAACTGTCATTGTAGGTAATATCCAATCCCTCTGCAATTGAATTGTCAAAATTTAACTCATTTACATACCCTTCGTACTTTGTCAATGTTAAAAGATTACGTACAGCTTCACGGATATCACGTTCAATTGTTTCGTTATTATTAGCATTCAGTTTGAGTTTAATGAAATCGGATAATGGAATATTCATTAAACTTCCCCTTATCTTTGACCCAGGATAAATCCTCTTTATGGTATCATCAATTATTAATTCATCTAATATAAACGATCCTCGCCTTGATGCTTCTTCCGAGGCATGATAAAAGATGTTTAACATTGATCTTACATTTCTAAAGTCTGGAAATTCATCATAGACAAACTTAATTTTACTTGCAAGGTCTCCCTCGTGTTCTGAATTGAATAGACTATTGTCATCGTAGTGTTTTATGTACTCAAAAATTATGTCTGTTAATTCACTTAGGGTGTTCGAACCGGCCAAATCAATTTTATAATTTGCTTTCTCTAGTCTGTCAAAGACTGACGAATTCTCCTTTTTAATTTCATCATATACAGAGGGGGTGAGTATCAAAATCAGGATAGACGATGGGATATGAGCATTTATTATAGCTTTAATAAAATCTAAGGATTCCTTTTTTGAATCAAATTCATCAAATTCAAATATTGTTAATTTTTTTAATATTTTAAGGTTCATATCGGCAATTGAGCTTAAACTATTTATCACACCTTCGAGTGATCGTATTTTTGATACGTCACTTCTCAGTCTATCTTCCATTAATGAGCTAATGATCTCAATCTGTATTTCAGAAAACTCTGAGCTAAGAAGTTCTGGCACATATTGAAAATTTAATTTCTGTTCTCCTTTCAGGATTTCTTCTACTTTACGATTGAGACTCTTGTTACCACTCAAACTATCTAAAAAACCACAGTTAAATGCCTTTCTAACAATTCTACCACTATCTTTGACTTTATTGCACATAAAATAAAGTATATTTCTTCTCAAACTTTCTATATCATCAGCGCTAAATCCGCCAAGTATTGAATCATAAATATTATGATTATCCCTGGGAGAAACCTGAGCTAGATCGATATATGAAGTCACGGTATTATTTACAAGAGCGGGTAAACCCTTAATGTGAAATGCAAGATGAGTCTTTCCTGATCCTACGTCCTGAATCATTGTTATTAATCTAAAATCTCTATCTGTTCCTTTTTTCCCATTTAGTTTTGAATATAGGTCTGAAATGCAGCTAACTATCGCCTCTCTTGCCTCCGTGTGTGTTTTTCCGCCAAGAATCTGAGAATCAGAATAAGACGGTGTAGGGCTGCTAGGAAAGGGGTTTAATTTTAGGCCATATGGATACAAATTCATATGCTTCTCACATAGCCGTGGAGTAGACCTCTTACAATCAGTCCCTCACTGCCTCCGGTGGATAGCTCGTATTCGTTATGATATGTATTGACTAGTTGTTCAACAAGCTCATAAAACTCATCTTTATTCAAATCAAATTTTTGGCTTAATTCATTTCTTACATCTCCAAGCTCTATCCAACCAATTGAATTATTTGATTTAGTAAGGATGGTATCAAATTCGATTTTGAAATTATCAAGGTTGACTAATGTTTTTTGAGAAGGAATATTTTCCGTCTTTAGAAGCTCAATCAAACTGTTTATTGCATCTTTGAGACTACTTGAATGACCGTCCAATTTTCTTTCAATAAATTTAATACGTTCATTTAAAATTCTAAATTTTGGATCGACATTATTCAGATATTTGAGATATACCTCAGGCGTCCAACAATAATATGCCGAACCCTTTTTATCAACACAAACTTTTCCATCGTTAACAAGATTGTCCAAAGTTTGATCGAGGTCAAATGAAGTAAATTCCCTTTTTAAATCAGATTTTTTTATTCCGCTTAAGCCAGTAGAGAGTATTTTCTCTAAAACTAAATCTTCTGACGACATGAAAAATTATCAAAATGTTTTTATTTAAATTGCAGTGTAATGCAACTGCTTATTCATTATCAAGAATTTTAGATCAAAGATAATGTTATAAATTTATTTTTCAGATATGAAAATGGGATGAAGATTACTCTTTACTGATAATCAGATGATGAAAGTACTAGGGTAACTGACCATTTTTTTCCCATTGAATCCGGCGTTTGAACTATACAGATATTGAAAAAACCAAAAATGATTAGTCAATGAATAACTTGATAAATTAAATAACTTGGATAACTAATAACACTGTACTATTCTGTATGCCTAAGAGATTTTTTAATAATTTGGATGATTTCAAGAAGAATTTGCATAGGTATGATGCATCATTAGTTGATTACAATGGCAATGCAATACCATGCATCAATATAGATTCCAAAAGATATGATGAAATAATTAGAAGAGTTGCTGGTAAAAAACTAGCTGTTGATGTACTATTGGATGTATTTCATGACTCGAAACATGTTTTTGTAGACATACTAATGACTTACCTTGATTACGGATTTGATGAAAATTATCTTTTCTATGCGAACGAAATGCCTCAATTTTTTGAAGCTTTGGCGAAAACAGGTTTGATAGCCATTGCCCCATCGAGCACAAATGGTGCTTCACAGGGAAACTTGTTGGTGATTCAGCTTCCAAGGAAAGATAGTGCCGAGGGTGCATACGACCAGATGATGGCAATAATAAACAAAGCATAGCCTCAAGGTCTGGCAAAAATTAATTGCGACGGCCGGGATTTGAACCCGGGTTACCAGATTGGCAATCTGATGTCCTAGACCAAACTGGACGACCGTCGCATCGCATCACTAGTGATGAAAAAAATATTGCTTATTTTAACTCTTTCTCTAACCCATATGTAAAATTCTTTAGAATAATTGTAAGTCAAGAGTCAAAATTCATCGTTGTAATCATTCTGTGGATTTCGTTAATGTTCTAACCAGATGGTGTCAATTTTCTTAACAAAATTTTTCTCCCTTTAGTTGGTAACTCAAATTGTGATGATAACAGTTGAATAACCTCTGCTCTCAGTCACATGGTCATCTTTGACTTCTTCCACAATGAGTGTTATGGAAATAATGCTTCCTTTATCGCACTTTGATGCATCAATCATTACGTAGTCATCCAAGATATCAACTGTTTTCATACTCTCATCACTTACTGTGTAAGATACAGGGCAACTTGATGAGATGAGAAACAATTCACTTTTACTGTATTTCCCTAATCTAAGCATTCGTCCCTCTTGTGGTATCGCGTTTACTCTCAGAGGTATTGTCCCAACTTCATGTTGTGTGTATCTTTTCATTGAATTAATAGACACTTCAAACTGAAATGGGTAACTGGCAGTATTCTCAGCCATTTTATTGACCCCGTCATTCATAACTATGTCAACTTTTTTAATTGTATTACAAAAGTTTCTTATCCAGCTATTTGTTGTATCGACAATGGTGTCGATAGAATCTTTTCTCTTGGAAGATTCCTCGTCACTTAATTGATATTTATCGACCCAGTCTTTATAATCTCGACTGATATCAATAATAAACTCCCTACAGGTATTTTGGTAATCCTCAATGCTTGTAGCACGCTCAGAGCTGGAATCGGTTGCAAACATGTGTTAATATCTTATTATTATTTAATTAGGATTTAAGATTTAGCAATCATATGTTGAATGAGGTATAAAGGGATAGAATGTTCACGGACTTAACACATTCTTTACAACTCATGTGGTAAGCTCAAGATTTTATGCTTAGGTTACGCATATGCTACGTGGACGCTTGGATACATTCCTAAGTGGTGAATTCTATTATGATGTGTGGCTATTTATATTGCCCATTAACACAATCAATGACTTCGTACCCCACTAAACCGTCCTGTCCATTACCTTGTTTATGCGCGTTGGTCAGGCATTCCTTCTCGTCCTTTTCACTCAGAAAAAATGCTGGTGAGTTCTTGAACTTTTTCCAGTCAACTGCGTCATGGTTTGAGCACTCTACCATGTCAACGCACTTTGCAAGCTCACATAGAGA
>DATBHO010000128.1:0-12579 GCA_036557405.1 Nitrososphaeraceae archaeon | reverse complement strand
CCATTTTTTTTGTCTTCTACAAATACAATTTTCTTACCTATGATCTTCTCTTTACCTTCAAAATAATTAATTATCTGTTTTCCATGGTCATCGAATTCACACACAATAATGAAATGTTCTACTTCTGGAAACTTCGCAAGGTACCTTACTATATGATCTATGATCGGCCGTCCGTCCAGACAGATCATAGGTTTTGGTGTGTACTGAGAAAAAGGCTTGGCCCTGCTACCACTTCCACCCGCAATCAATAGGACTTTCATATATCGCCCTCACCTGCCTTATCATGATTCCATACCACTCAAATATTTATCGTCTTAGTAGGTAAAGCCTAATTATAATAATTATCTAAAATATCTCACGCGTGACAAGATTTTCATATATTTAAAAAACTAAACTCCACAAATGGGAAAAGCTTACTTCCGTGAAAGTGGTGTTATCGATCATGATTATGTTTAACTAGCATGAGAATTTTGCTATGTATGAATACTTGTATCTATGTCTTTTTTCGCTTGAACTTCTTGCGAAATATTGATATGAAGTACGAGATAGCCAACAAAAAAGTTGAAAAACCAAAAGCAGAAACCAATGAAACCCTCCCGAGTCATGATCAGCTTATGGACATATTTATGATTACACACATTAGAGTTCCGAGTATCATGGCTAAAGTTCTTTTTATCAATACTTATTAATCATTACAGGTATTATATAACCAAGTACCAAATTTTAGTAATTAGTTTTTATAATAAAATAATATTTGATAGTTGCAAGGCAGTATTACCGGTTCGATGGGACTGATAATGTTATCTTTCTGATTTTGCAATCCAAGAATCGGTTTCCTTCTGAACTGGTTCATCTGTTCAAATAAATAGCAAGAAGCTTTAAGGGATTGTAGAGTTTTTCAGCTCATGTGTTTCGATAGTAGGCTGCTGAGGCTTATACGTTATCGAGAGGTTATCTCCAACAGCATAATTACAATTTGATATTACCCTAGGGACTTGGTCTGAAGGTTCTACAATGCAATCACTACCTTTCTTCAACTTTACCGAGACATCCTCTGACACACTTTTGGTAAACAAATTTTTTGCAGATGAACCCAATAGCGCAAATATTACAACTGCACCAGCAACTATGAAAATTATCGCTAACTTCCACATTGATATATTTTGAAAGCTCATTAATAATTTCTATCCGTGGATCATATATTAAGTTGCGGAAATTTAATTCTATTATTGCGTAGTTGAGCTTCAATTCCGACATATCGCAAATTATTATAAATAATAAGAAACAATTCTCTCCTTTAAAAGAGATTTAAAAGAGATTGATGATAATTTTTTATCCTACAATTAAATTACTTAACCTTATTTTGAAGTATTACTTTAAAAGAGACTGAAATGAATTAAGTGGGCAGATAATTAAACATATCTATATATTATCCGTTGAGGTTTTTGTATGTCTGATTCTTGAGAAGCGAGCCGAAATTAGTTTTATTTCTAGTTAATGTAAGTGTCCTATTAATATTACTTGGCTTTATGTCATTCCATAGTATTCAACAATTTGACTTTGAAAATAAATTACACGCACAACCTTTGTCCGAAAGTGTAACAAATCATAAGGTAGTAATTTTAAACTTTGACGATGGGCGCAAGACTCAGTTTACCCAAGCAAAACCAATCCTTGACAAATATGGATTTAAGGCTACATTTTATGTTGTCTGTAAATATCTGGACAATAAAAAGGGATATATGAATTCGACAGAGTTAGAAACATTATACAAAGAAGGACATGACGTAGGATGGCATACTAATAATCACGCTAATCTAAGTGATTCATCAAAAAAGAGTCTCGAATATCAGATAGGACAATCGAAGGTATGTCTTCAGCAACATGGAATTAACGCAACAAGTTTTGCTTACCTATTTGATAAAGGATGGGACAACAAAACTGTAGTAAATATAGTATCCAAGTATTATGACTTGGCCAGAACTGCCAGTAGTCCGGTTACATTTCTGCATTGCGATGGTTGGAAAGGTAAATCGAATCAAACTGACTGCACGACATATAACAAAAATGGTAAGCTCAATTACGCTAACCAATACTCAGTTAGAGGATGGAGTCACGACCTGTCTAGAAAAGTAAATTCATTTGACGATCCTGCATTGTATAATAGGTTCGTTGAAGTGGTAAACAGCCAAACTAAGTATAATAATAATGGAACAATAAAGGCAATTCCTATAATTATATATCACAAAGCAAGCGATCAGGGCACTTATTACAATACTGACTTGAATTTATTTAGCAAGGAAATGAAATATTTGCATGATCGTAATTTTACGGTTTTAACTATGGCTGACTTAGGATATGATAAAAAAAGTAATTATTTGTACATAAAGTAATACAGCCAGAAATTCTGTTTTCAATATTTATGTAGTTATTATTTTTTCAGACATAGGATGCGCAGTTCAACTTAGTTCAATTTGCTTGGCCTAGAATCACTTATATAATCGAAAAAACAAAAACTGTTATGGCTAGAGTTGAGATTAAGTGTGCAGAAAATGGTCCTGAAATGGTTACCGTAGACGGCGTAGTTTTTGCAGCCATGTGTAGGTGTGGAGGATCGAAAAATAAACCATACTGTGATGGAACCCATGCAAAAATAGGATTCAAGGCAGAAGCCAAAGATATTGTGGTTACTGAACAGTAGGATTTGGTCATTGCGCGCCCAAATTGCATAGTTGTCAATCGTTGCAAATCAACACAATCTTACCCTTGACCGAGCCACCGGCTAGTAATTCATGAACCTTGGCGGCCTGGTTTAGAGGCATTCTTGCTCCAATGATAGGTTTGATCTTTCCTTGTTTTAGTAAATCCAATAATAAAATCAAATCTTCATGGAACCAAGCAGGCTTTAATCTTTTTAGCGTTTGAATGCTATATAAGATAAATTTTTTCTTTTCCGAAACCACATTCATGCTAAACATCATCAACCAATCGCCGAGATCTGCAGTCGGTGTGCCTCCATATGCTACTAGTCTACCGCCACTATGGATAATCTCGTATGAGGATTTAAACGATTTTCCTCCAATGCCATCAAATACAGCGTCTACACCTGGTTCACCATCATTATGACTTGTGAGTTTGATAATCTCTTGATTTAGATCTACCGACTTGTAATCTATTGGAATGCCTCCTAAATCAGATATAATGTCATGTTTTCCGGCTGATGCTGTTCCAAACATTTTATTGAGATTAACAAGCTTCCCTAATTGGAGTAGCGCTGTGCCAACTCCACCAGCAGCACCGCCATTGATTAATATGCTTTCACCAGGTTTTATGTGGGCACAACGGTGGAGCATCTGGTAAGCAGTGATATAATTTAATACTAAGCTTACAACCTCAGCAGGATCAAGTCCAACGGGAACTGTTACGAGGTCATTTGATGACATGAATATGTATTCAGAATAGCCCCCGACTATTGGTAAAGCAGTTACGATCTGACCTATCTGCAATGTTGATACTTTGTTCCCTATTTTATCAACAACGCCAACAATATCCCATCCCGGGGTAAACGGAGTTCTCCCAAGATTCCAAGATTCAGGATGAACTCCCCGCCTCATAAGAATGTCTGCAAACGATACCCCTGCAGAAAGCACCTTAACACGGACTTCATCAGGTCCCGGTTCACGAAGATCATCCTCAACTAGTAAGAGATTCTCTGGTCCACCAAATTGAGATATCACAATGTGTTTATATTTCATTATAACCCAACCTACAAGATTTAGCTCCTAAGAAATCCAGTATAATTATAACTTTCAAACCTTAATCCTCAACCTCTTAAAATTCCATCGGTAGCAATATCAATGTTCGTTATTATAAACCGGCATGTGAAAAGAACATGAAGATAGAGGTTTTAAGTGAGCAAGTCTATACTGACGAGCATAAAATAGATGGAAGAAAATTACAAGTTTGGTTACATGAATAGGAACAAGTAAGTAATAAACTATACTAGCCCAACAAGTGACTAATGACAATTCATATTGTTCGCTGTATTGTGATGCAATAAAATATCTTCCAAAATTCAAATTAATAATCTAAAATTGTAGCCAAGAACATTTAGAGATATATTATAGTTTGACAGAAAATTTAGAATATCTAAAAACTATATATATTATGTTAGACATAATATAATTACCTTAAACACCGACTGGGGATCATTGGTTGTTTCTTGTTCATCAGCCGTAAATTCCCCAGTTGTTTTTAGTTTTTGCCTTTAGTATGGCCCTATGTAAGAATGTATTTTCTAGAATGGAATGTCCGACTAAAAGAAAATCAAACTCCACCTTTAGATAGTGAATAACGAATCAGTAATACATATTAAATCATTCGAGAATTCTTATTCTTATTACTTTGATTCTAGCAAGTAGCGTAATAATTTTGACCTTTCTTCTGATTGCCATATTTACTACCGCTACTTTAAACTCATATGCATTGACAAGTCAACCGACTGGCAGCCAGCCTATCAACGGGGTTGTCATGAAAGGAGCTTTTGTCAATATGAAACAGCATGACAACGGATTGCCTGAAGCACCATCAAATTACATTGATAATAGCTTAAAAAGGATTTCCGGAGCGGGTCTGGATCATGCTAGATTTCTGTTTTATTGGGAAGCTTATGAAAGGGATCCCAAGACTTTCATAAAGGAAATACAATCAGTAGCCAATGCGGCAGATAAGTACGGCGTGAAAGTGATCTATGACAATCATCAATGGCACACTTCTTCATGGCTAGAGGATAAAGGTACAGGTTTTCCATGGTCTATGTTCCAAGGTAGTTCAAAATATTCCAGAGGCGGTGGAGGTAATACTGCCGATAAAGCAGCGCAAGTATTTTGGGCGGATTGGTGGAACAGATCCGTCAAAGATAAGCAAGGAAAAGATGGTTGGACACTAATGACAGAATTTCTTAAGAAAATAGTCTTGACAGTCGATAATCATCCAAGTACCTTAGGGTATGAAATCCTTAGCGAACCCCACGCTGACAAAATAGATCAATGGTCTAAGATAGGCCAATTTAATAGCTTCATTACAGAAAAGTTGAGAAATATCACTAGCAAAACGATAGTTTACAGTATGAATATTCCAGTTGAATTGAATAGCCCCATTAAAATCTCACCAGAAAACTTGGCAAAAATGGCGCCTTCAAATAAGGAAAATATCGCATTCAAGATAAGTGTCTATGGAGTTCCTTATAGAGATGCTTATCAGAAAGATAGATTTGACTTGTTTTTGAAAACAAGGGATCTAACTGGAGTCCCGTTATACATTGGAGAGTGGAATAATGTTGTAAGGACTAGGGACGGGGGAATATTCAAAATCAATCCCGGTCAGAGTGAGTTTACAAAATCTAATGCGGCACAGATACTCGGGGCTTTCAAGAAAGCAGGAGTATGGGGCACGGCCTTTTGGAAGTGGGATTACAGAGATGCAGATACAACGAGTTTTAATTTGGTCTCCGATAGTAGTGGCAAAATAGTGCCCACCAAGTACTTCGGTATCTTAAAAGACACGGTGGAAACGATTTATGGTTCTTCTAGTTTGCCAGAGAATAGTAATGAACCCATACATTCTTTGACAAATGCTTCGGAGGTAGGTCATAATGCGTCCGCCATATCTACAGATACCAACACAGGTGGTACGTCAACATCACAAGTTAAATCTACTTCAGAGGCTCAAACCACTTTTAATACAGATACCAGTACGGGTAATACTCCAGCTTCCAATAATGTCCAGTCATCTAGCGAGCAAGGTAATAATCCGCAGCCCTCTAATACTAACACAAAGAGCCCTGAGAGGTACGACAATCTCAATGACTTAGTACACGACTTAAAAAATCACGTCGTTATTAATGAGGAATTTCCTTTGAGTCCCTTCCAAGACTCCGGTGCTTATAAAGGGACCGATAAACAAACCCAAGATTGTATAGACTTAGCAGGAAAAATTGGAAAAAGTCTTACCTATCGGGAAATAGTTCACTGCGTTGAAGATGCAAACTATTTCGAAAACAAATTATCGATGAAGGACAATAATAATAACCCTGTTGATACTGCTAACTAGTATCTATAGTACCTTTATTTATTATCCTGCAGAATCTCACTGCCTAGGTTTGACAAAACCAATCTGAATAGGTTAATTATCTCCAAATGAAGTAACAATCAAATTTGGACTCATTATTTTTGTCCCTGAAAGTTTACAATATAAAATGTTTTCTGTTTATAAATTTAAGAAAAAAAGTTTGTAGGTAGGAGCAAATCGCCACCTGTTAGATACTATTACTATTTATCATGGTACCAATCCGAAGACTTGATCTCCATTACCCTCATTATTGAGATCACCTCCTGGATTTGCACCAAGGTTCAAGCAAATTAGCTGATTGGTGTTATCATTGTTGTCGCTGTCGTCCTTATTTTCATTCTCTATCTTACACTCATTCTTCTGTTTCATGTTTTGGTTTTGGTCGTTGCAGTTATTGTCAGCATTGTCTTCACACTTTTTTCTGTCAGCAAATGCTGTTTGTCCCTGTGACATTGCTGTAGCTGTTAGTGCTGTCAACATTCCTGCAGACAGTACTACAAGCATCAACACGTTTTTTGTGTTCAAGGTTTGTTATCGCAAAATGATACTAAACAATGTATAAGTGGATTGTGAAAGAACAAGTACGAAAAAAAGAAGAGAGTGTTCTCTACTGAGTTAAATCTGAATTTATGAATAGAACATTATTCACTTGATAAAGAACAACCAAACAAGTTGTGAGGATTTGCTGCACACTAATGCTATATTTGGAGTACAAAAGATGATCTAGTTAGTATTTGTAACAAAAACAAAAATATTTTGAATGTCTCGATTGACTCATCTTCCACCTTATTCATCCTTCTATTTCATATCTATCACTTTGACAGTAATGTCTTGTAATTTGCCGTCAACAATTCCATTATACAGCATAATTTGATCCTTTCGTTCTAGAAACAATTACCTTTTCTATGAAGGCAGACATCTCTACATGCCAGGGATAAGCACAAATAGTTCAGTAAGTATATTGCTTCATGCAATCTAGTAAACTAAAACAGTTGTTTAAAGTACCATTATTAATCACACTCCTAACTATTACTACCCTCAGCTTTTCATTGGACCAAGATCGATATGCACACTCCCAATCTTCCATATCCAATTCGATCGCAAATGCAACAGGATCTAAAGTTGACCTAAAAGACACTCATCCCTCGCCAGCAAATGTAAAGGCCGGAAGCAAATTTGAACTATTATCAACAGTCGTTAATAATTCCCCACACAAGATACTGTTACCTGCTGGGCTTTGCGATTCACCTTTAACCGCGTTCTTTATGTCTAATAATGTGGTTATAAAACAAACCCAAGGCTGCACAGCGAAATCACCTCCATTCGAATTAAACCCAGGGCAGGAGGTTACAGTAGCCGGTCCGGCTTCTGGCACAATTTATCAAGCAATCAAGGCTGGAAAAATTCCAGCAACTGCTACTGTTTATTATCTGACAGAGAATGGACAACCCGGTAACGTTACAAAACCATTTGCATTCACAATAAATTAATCAAATGTTCGTAATCTAGTCCCTTCAGTGGTAAACGTTGAATTACTATGAATTAAGGCTTAGTAAAATGAAAAAATTTTTAATGATAGGAGCAAACCCTTACATAGGAGTAACTCTTAGCAGGGCAGACAAATAGTTTGGTATTTATTTAAAATAATATCTGCTAGTTAAATCTAAATAAAAAAATAATTCGTAAAATATTATGTTACTGATCACGAGGAAAATAAATGTCGCCTTCGGTGGGATGTATTAGGCTAGTACTATTATTCCTATTGCCTCATAAAACAAGAGGTATTCTTAGTTGCAGAAAATGAAGCTTTGGAAAACATGCAACAGAATCCACATATGTTTAATCAAAAGTTAATTATAAAAGCCCAAAAAAATAGAAGACGGGGCGGTTGTGCACTATTTTATTATTGCTTTACAACCTTCCAAGCTGGGTGTATTTCATGCCATCCTTTTGGTTCGTCAGTTACCCATGCACCCCATACATGAAGCTGGTCGCCTGATTTTGGAAGATATACATCTGCAATGTGTTGGTCTTTAGGCACGATTTCGACTACCAAAAATCCATCTGTCTTTTCCCTATTCTTATCGTTTATCAGGAAATCATATTTTTTATCCACGTCCAAGAAAAACTTGTAGTCACCATCGTCCATTTTTTTGGTATGCCTTACAATACCTATTGCATCTTGACATTTGCTCAAGACCCTAAGATCTTTTTCGTTTGAGGCGCCATTAAGAACGTCACCCGTTCTACAATTTGGACCTGTCAGTGCTTTGTGCTCTTTGATCACAATTACATCTTGAGTTTCTATTCTTTTTTGCTCTTCCAGTGGAATAGGCTTTTCACCTTCCTTTTCTATAATTTCACTTTCCAATTTTTGTTGTAATTGGATATTAGTAGTTTGAGTGTTAGTTTGGGTATTGTTGTTAGTTTGGGTGTTAGTTTGGGTGTTGTTGACGTTTACTTGTGGGTTATTTTGAATCTGATTTTGAACTGATGTACTCTGATTTGCTTGGAGCTGGTTTTGAGATTCTACACTCTGGTTAACATTTTGGTTTGATTGTGATTCGGCTGACGAAGATGATGATGATTCGCTAGTTTGATTTAGATTTTCTCCGCCTGTGACATTACTCCCTTCACTATTTGTAGTACCTTCATCTAATGAGGCTGTACCTTGAACGCCATTATTTTCTCCAGTATCATTACTCAATCCACTATTTGTACTACCCTCATTCGTCAGACCGCTCATAGTTTGGTTTGTACTCTCAGTTGTTGAATTTTGATCTTGTGAAGTTGATGCTCTCAGGCCGTTCCCAGAATCATCTTGTATATTTACATAATATTTACCGTTATCATAAGTAGGCAAAGCACTGGCAGAAAATTGGGATAAGTTACTATTCGCTAACACTATTACTAAAGAGACTGACAACAACGCGACCAAAAACAAATCACTAATATTGATATGAACCATCAGAAACATAGAGATCAACAAAAGTAATAAAGTGCCACAAAAAAACCTAATGACCGAGAAAAATGAAACGATGACAGGCCATCTATAAGATTAATATATAATATTATTCCGAATATTATGTATATTCTGATCTCAATTCAAAAGTAAATTGTATCCCTTTATGTAATGAATATCTTATTCCCAACTATTAGATTAAATTATGATTAGACCTAAACAATTATAAAAAATAGAAATGAGTCATCAAAAGACCGCAATTACCTTTCTTTTCATAATAATTTATGTTCTGATAATCAATTCTGCGTTCGGTAATGACCAATTGTGGTCGTCCTATACAGAACACGAAGGTAAATTTGAGCTGAAATATCCGAGTACGTGGATTACAGGTGACAGTTATAATGAGAGCAACGAAGATGGATTAAAACTCTATCCTGGAATACAGAATAAATATCAATCGAACGAGATTATGCAAGTAGGCATAGGACATAGGAATGAAGAATTAGTTGCACCGGGAATGAATCTTAATACAACTCTCAGGCTTGACTCTGTCTTATTTATTAAAAAGTTTAAGGATGAACTACAAAATTTTTCAGTTTTGGGCGAACCGAATTTCAATAAATATAATATAAATGGTCATCCATCATTATACTTCGAGTTTTCTTACGTAAAATCCCTAGTTCCCAAAAGGGGATTTTTTATTGCTTCAGATATTAATAATTCTATTTTTTATATCCTTTTTGAGCCGGATCAGAGCAACTTCATTAAAACGTTACCAATTGCGAAAGAAATAATCTCTTCTGTGAAGTTACATATTCATTAAACTCACATCAAAATAGGATATTATTTGTCATAATTGGTTTCTTTTCAGAAATAATACAACAAATATTATAAAGTATCGCTAGAAAAAAAATATTATATGTTACTGATGATAGATAAAGTTTAGGTAAGGTTCATTTGAGCTGATAACGATAGGGCTCTTTAGGAACTCATCTATATTCCGTACTGGATATTCCGTACTGGAGATAATCTGTCTACTCTGGAATTGCGGTTTCAAATCTGAAATTCACCGGTGCCCTATTAGAGCTTTTGCGGAGTAGTTAATATTTTTCCAAAGAGCTGCGACTCTGCCATCTTAACGTGACCTTCAACCATATTGCTAAATGGAAGAATGGTATCGATTACAAGCCTTATCTTCCCCTTACTCACCCATCTTATTACTTCTTCTAATCCACCTTTGGTTCCCTGCGTTGCACCCAACAAATTGATTCCTTAAAAAAAAGATACTTAAGATCAATTGTTGAATCGTATCCAGTTGTAGCACCTGTAGATACAAGTGTGCCACCCATCTTCAAAAGGCTTAGCTCTTGTGGAAAAGTACTTTTGCCAGTGTGCTCAAAAATAATGTCCACGCCTTGCTTGTTAGTAATTTCACGTACCTTCCGGTACCAATCAGATTCGCGATGGTTTACTACAAAGTCTGCCCCAAGATGCAAGCACTTGTCCATCTTGTCCTTATTTCCAGCAGTTGCAATAACGAGACAGTTAAATAATTTGGCAATTTGTATTCCAGCAATTCCCATTCCACTTCCTCCTCCCATTATTACGACTGTCTGTCCAGGGCGTATGTTGGCTCTTGTAACAAGCATATGCCATGCAGTCATGCCCACCATCGAAATTGCTGCCGCGTCATTAAACGATACATTGTCTCCAAGCTTGACAACGTTTACAGCTGGTAAATGAGTATACTGCGCAAAGCCACCCCAGAGTGGCCCTGTCTGGGAACCCCAAACCGTCCTGTTTAAACAGTCATATTCCCTTCCGGAGGTACATTCGTAGCATACCTACAAGTCAGGTTTGGATGCGCAACCACTCTGTCTCCAATCTTGATGTTTGCCGCGACATTTTCTCCAATTTCTACAAATGTTCCTGCTGCATCGCTTCCTGATATGTGGAGCATTGGAATTTTGATTGGTTTTCCCCAGATGCCCCAAAGGTCATTGTAATTGTACGATGCCGCCGCCTCGACTTTAATCACGACTTCGCTGGAATTGGGCGTAGGTGTATCAATATCCTCGATTTTTACTACCTGTTTAGGATCTTCACTATGTTCTCTGTAAACAGCTGGTTTCAAATATATTCGCCAGAAATTATATCCCCGACTGTCATATATTCATAGTTATTTACATTGTTTGTTGACTAGGCCATCCTAAACATTTGCTATCCTTGTTAAGCATATGTTAACAAAGTGAGGAGATGATAAACCAAATGAGATAAATAATAATGCGATGAGAGTTCAGGACTAGAGATATTTAGTCTCTATATAGGTAACAAAGTAATCCGGGTTATAGCCTTCATTTAAGGTATTTTTAAGAAGGACTTTAGGGGCATAAGCAGATCCGTGCTGATGTATTTTTAGTCTTAACCATTCTCTGATAGGCTGAAAATTACCTCTCTTGATGTCTTTCTCGTAATCTTCCAGATCATTTCGCATTTTTGAAGCTATAATAGCTGAAACCAAGTTTCCTAAAGTGTAAGTTGGGAAATAACCAAAGAGCCCACTGCTCCAATGTGTATCTTGAAGCACTCCCTGTGAATCCATGGTTGGTCGCACTCCAAGCAGCTGCTCCATTCTATCGTTCCAGAATTCAGGAATCTCAGAGACGCTGAGCTCATCTTCAAATATTTTTTTCTCTATCTCATATCTTAATGCTATGTGGAGATTGTAAGTAACTTCGTCGGCGTCAACTCGTATATAATCAGCCTTGACATTATTGAAATACAGGTACAACTCGTGATCTGTTGATTGGTTTGCGAAACTTATTTGCTTTCTAATCAAGGGAGCTATCAATTGAACAAACGACAAGCTTCTGCCCAAAATATTCTCCCAAAACCTTGACTGAGATTCATGGAGCGCAAGCGAAGATCCACCCTCCAGAGGAGTAACAGACAATGACTGATCGCATTGCAGATCATACAAGGCATGACCAGCTTCATGAATAGTACTGGATATTGACTTTTTGAAATCAGTCCCTTCATACCGAGTAGTTATTCTGACGTCATTGAGGCCCATAGTCTCGGTGAAAGGATGAGTAGATACATCCATTCTGAAACGTTTCCTGTCATATTGAAGGAGAGCTAAAATATCATGATTAAGTTCAACAACTCTCTGGATATCATACTTTGATTTTGCAAGGTTGCTCTCTTTGCAAAACGGGCTGCCTAAATCTACAAGTTTTTTCAAAATCTTCTGAATTCGCGGAGTTAATTCACCGAATACATTATCCAGATCAGCTACTGTAAGATCTTCTTCGAACGAATCCAAAAGCGCGTCATATGGATGCTTTTCATAACCTATCTTTTCTGCGATTTGCTTCTTTATTTCTATCATTTTCTCCAAGTGGGGTGCATACATCATGAAATCAGATTTTTGTCTCGCCTCCCTCCATGCCATGTTGCCCCTTATCCTTTCCAGTGATTCTGCTTGT
>DATBHO010000127.1:0-19520 GCA_036557405.1 Nitrososphaeraceae archaeon | reverse complement strand
GAAAAACGGGTTAGACATTGTAGAAGGTAGTATGAGAGCAGTAACGATTTTCTATGCTGTTACGTCGAAGCGATATGAATGTAATAGATACTTAGCACAGCTTGCCAACCATTATTACTGTACATGTTGTGGAGGTTTTGTCACATAACTCCTTACCTTGGAATATCAAAAGTAAGATTTGACAAAAATCATACCTGCTTAGATAGCGCAATTCAGCACCTAATTGACGACGATGGCGTTCATGAGGGCAAACTCGTAACTCGAAAGGATATAGTGTCAAACTTATACAACAGAATTATGTGCAAGGCGATAATACATGGTCCAAACAACACCTGGGACTATGGAGCAGATATTAAAATAGTCACAATTCATGGTACTGATTATATCAAAACAGACTCAAACCCAATTCCTTGTGATAAGATCGGAAGTCTACCAGAATTTTAGTGTGTTAGGATCATACTATGGAATAATTTTGCATGCGCCGATCAAATTTATAACATTGGATCAGAACTACACATTTTTCTTAAAGTAGTCTCTGCAGCATTCATCCGAACAGAATTCTATAACACCCTTTACTATACTTGTATATCGTACTCCACTGAGCAGGTTATTAAATTCCTTTGTACATGTAGGATATGAGATATACAAATGCTCATTTTCTATCGCTCGTTCATTAATAAGTGTTATTAATGCCATAACTCAACAACTTATCGTAAATTAAGACGGCATTCTTAATCCTAAGTGTAACTCTTCAACTATATAGAGTGCCATTTGCAAGCAGGGAAATGATATATTGTACATTGTGTTATACAAGGAGAGAAGGGATTTTAACGGCAAGACTTCACGTCTACAAAAGGAATTCGAAGTTTATAGATTTGTCCGAATTAGTTGAATAACTTGGTAGTTTGGGACTGACTGAGACTGTGCAAAAGTACTACAATAAACCACTTGAAAAGGAAGCCAAGAGCATAGTAGCAGGACCAAGCTTTCTGCAATTCTTGAACAAATTATTTCAAATTCAAATTACAACTGGAGATATCATAAACTTAGAATCTGAAAATCATAGCAAATACTATATGCTATCAGCAACTGGAACATGGGATGAGATAATCAAATTACAATAATCTTTGTCAGTCGAACTGCATGAGTCATAACTATCAGCCGGTTAATTTTGAAATATATCTGCAATAATCACAATCATGATTGCATCATAAAATCTTCATCAAGCGCTTTGGGTCAAATTAATTCTGTCAATTTGGATTGACTGGTCATGCCGAACCCATAAAATTAGTTCCTTTGTGGGATAGTAGATGGTCATCTGAGATGGATCATCAGTATAGCTTTATACGGACGGATGCGTATCTCTTACCTATATGTATAGACCTTGCAATTCTTGCTCGAAAGACTTTGATGAACTAATTGAAGGCGTTCGATATCTAAGCACAACCATTGGACTTTTATACTTCTGCTCAGATGTTTGCTGCAGAAACTACCTTACCAAGAAGCTCTAGTGCCACCTTAATGCAAAAGACTGAAATGGGATAAATGTAATTCATTGGCATGCCTAATTTTTTATACTTTTCGAATTCGCTTTCTTCGCGGTTAGCCATTCTTGGCGTCAGCATCAAATTTAGCCATACCTTCTTTGTATATGCATTTCAAACACCACCACTTGCCAATTCTAGTTGGGTCATTTAGAGGGACCAACTGATCTACCGAATCTCCACAGTTATCACATATTTTACCTTCATGATTAATCATTAAATCGACCATGTGGTATGTTATTATTTAAAGATATTTTCGAGTGATTCTAATGGGGTATATTGGTGTTATAGTGTGGCCACGGGCAATTGGTAACAATATGGTTCTCGATGAATCCGAACTTGTTCCTATTGAATATTCAGTCATATCGCCTCGTGCCTAGTTTGTCCTATTTCAAGGTTAACTGACCCCAACTACCATCAAGGTTCAAATCCCACAGGTCACATGCAAAAGTCGATCGCTGTCCCATTCATATTTTAAAAAATATCATTGCTAATTTAGCCAGACTAAAAGCCAAATACCAGCTAGTAGAACCATACTACATGAACTGCAGTATTCCCTACAAGTTCAAACTTTTTTTCGTTAAGAATCTTCAGCAAAGAACCCTAAACGCTGTGTTATAAATCTTCAATTTAGAAAATCTTAACCACTTTATGGTGTTCAAACCAAATAATAATTAATACTCATGCGGTTTAACTGTCGAAAAAAGATGAGAAAAATTGGGATATTGGATGCGAAAATCCGATAGTAAGAAAATGAATTGCAAATCCGATTATTGCACTCATTAGTAGGTTTTCCGTGTACCAATAAATTCCTAAAAAGAAACCCAAGGCGGGAACGGTAAATAGCAGTGCAAGAATTGCACTTGTACTTATCATCTTAATCATAATCTCGGGCGTAACATTTTCTGTTTTCTGGCAGGGAAATTGAAATCTTACACTTGCTGTTGACAATTGACAAAAAATGTTTTTTTTGAAACCTGATATATGTATTAAGATCGTAAAAATTATGAAAAATATACTCATTGGTTGTAGATTTTAATTCGATAATAGACACAATATGAATTTCGTGACAAGAGAACAAACAAAAAAATCATAAAAAACATTGTTAAAAACAATCGTCTGAATGGTTAAAGCATGCTCTCTCCAGTTGATTAATGACAAATTAAACAGAGCTTATGGTAAAGTTTCGGACTGTTTAGCATCTGAAATTAATTGGATTCTAGTAAAAATTGTACGAACTATGGGCTGATGAGTTTAAAAAACTCATAGGAATCAAATCACGGGTTGACTAAATTCTTAAATGCAATACATTCGGAAATTGAGTTATCTATTCACTAAATATTAGATTGACAATCTCTTTGAGATTTTATACGCAAAACCCATAGCAACAAAAAGGGTTATGACTCCTGCAGAAATCGTTATTATCAGATTTGTTTTAATAATATAGTGGAAGACGACCGTGGTTATGATGGCAGGGACTGCCATAACAAGAGCAAGTAACGTACCGTTTATTAAAATTTTTAGTAAAGAAATGTTTATATCGCCATTTTCAGAATTTGGTTTCAACTCCAAATTTGTTATTTTACTATGATATAAAAATCATTCAGAAGTGATTACAATATGTACAAGCTACTTGAGAACTATTTTCCGCAACAATTACCCTATATTCCATATTATCTAAGTAATATCTCTCAATACGCTACAAATAATATTTTGGATATATTTTCACTAGATGACGATGGGCCAATATGAAACCTAATCAAGCCTTCATGCAGTAGGACGCGAAGACACTGGTTTGCCAACGTACAGATATCCATGGTAAATGTAATATTAATAGCTGGAATAATTTCAGTTATACTCAAATTACTTGTAATCATAGAATCATTCATCAAATGAATGTTAAAGAAATATGTCTTCAATTATGTACGTGTACTTGGTTAGAGATTATGACCTGTATTGGAGTTACGTCGTATCTACTCTATAATTCTGAATATTATCTGGCTGCACTAAGTATTTTGATCTTTTCCCCTCTAATTGGATTTCATTTTGCAATATCCAGAACAGGTAAAGATGAGGATTGTGTTCATTGTGGTAGACGATATTACCACTAATGGGTCGTTTCTAATTTTTCATTCGCAATAGCTATCGTATTTGAGGCATTGATAAAGTGATTTTTTACAGGATGTATTATACATTTTATATCATGGTAACAGTATTAAGCACTAGTGTTACCGTTTAAAATTATTTTAACGCTTTCATAATAGTAAGTTCTATGAAGAAATAATAAATTTCAAAGGCCGTGGAACCAGAACTAATATAGATAAAAGCAAAAAATAAAAAATAAGATGCAACTAGAAAGTTGTCTTTAGAAATGGATCGTGAAAATCTTACAAAGGAAAAAAGATTTCAACTAGGCAAAGACCTTCGGGAAAAATGCTCGCGTAGTAAACACGCCGAGTGGACGCCTTCCTTGCGGTCATGGAATCCAATAGACCTAATAGAGACTTCAAATAAGGACAGAATTGAAAGTCTTGTAGCGATACGATATCAGCGAATGTTGGAATCACCTTTTAAATTCTTTCGAGGCGCTGCAATAGTTCAAACTAGAGACCTATTCCACTCACCCATGTCAGGGATAATAGTTCAGGTGTGCGGTGATTGTCATCTGTTGAACTTCGGGGGATTTGCCACACCAGAACGGATTTTAGATTTTGACATCAATGATTTTGATGAGACCTTTACCGGACCATGGGAATGGGATCTAAAGCGACTTGTAGTGAGCCTCGTCCTAGCTGCAAGGGAACTTGGTTTTTCTAAAAATATCGGAGATGAGGCAGTTAGAACGGCCACGTACTCCTATAGAACTCGGATGTCTGAGTTTGCAGGACAGAGCAGACTTGACAGATGGTATGCAAAGATATCGATTGAAAATCTTTTCGAGTTTTTTCACAATGACAAGGATATTGTAGAACGTTTGAGAAAATTGGAATCACAGGCGACCTCCAGAACCTCAGAAACACTATTTCCCAAGATCACAAAGGCCGTAAAAGGACACATAAAGATAATAGATGAACCCCCACTCATCTACCATTTCTGTAAAACTAACCAATACCTGAATAAAGTAGGCAAATATCTGGATGACTACAAAGCATCACTGCAGGAAGACAAACAAAAGTTATTTGATCAGTATTACATTCAGGATACTGCGATTAAGGTTGTTGGTATAGGCAGTGTTGGGACACGTTGCTTTGTTAATTTGTTTCTTGCTGATGGGAAGGACCCATTATTTCTCCAAACAAAGGAAGCTCGCAGATCAATATTGGAGATTCCAGATAAAAAGAGCCGTTATGAGAATCAGGGATATCGAGTTGTACATGGACAACGTCTTATGCAAGCTGCTAGTGACATATTTCTTGGTTGGTTCCGTTCTGATTCAGGACACGATTACTATGTTCGTCAACTACATGATATGAAAATCTCAGCACACGTTGAAAGCTTCAAACCTCGTACTCTGCTAGATTATGCAACGATGTGCGGTTGGGCTCTTGCTAGAGCCCACGCAAAGGTTGGAGACGCAGAAATGATAGCTGGATATTTAGGATCAAAGGATAAATTTGATGGTGCGCTGGTACAATTTGCAAAGAGCTACGCAGATCAGGTAGAACTTGATTTTAAAGCCTTCAAGGCAGCTATTAGCTCTGGTCGTCTGAAGGCCAAGACAACCATATCAGGCCTTACTGATTTTGAGATTTAAAAACAATCCCAAAATTATTTCTCAGGAAGTTTTTCTACATTGGTTACGTACTCTTTCTTAGTTACGCCTATATCATTTGAATTATTTTTTTTTTGGCAATCTATGCTGAAACTAAATTAACCTCATCGGATCGGATATTTTGTTAAAATATGACTTGAACTAGATTATTAATTCGTCAATACTCAAAATCCTTCCACAATATTTGCATCTCAAAATCATTTTATCTTTATCCATAATTTCAATGACAGATTTTATATTCTCGCCATTAGTTACACATCTTAAATTAGGACATTTGAAAATTCCAGTAATATAATCTGGTGATTGTATCTTTCTCTTTTCTGCTAATTTGTACTCTTTGATGATGTTTATAGTTGCATGCGGAGCTATCAGTGATAGCTTATTTGTTTCATCTGGCTTCAGATATCTATTTTCCACTTTAATAATATCCTTCTTTTCATACTTGTTGCTAGGAACATTCAGAGCTACAGTTATTACATTTCCTTCTCTGCCTGTGATATTCAGAGCTTTTAGAACTAAAAAGGCCTTACCCGATTCAATATGATCTATCACAGAACCATTTTTGATTCTCCTTACAATTAACTCAATTGAATTAGACAGATTTTTTACGCCCTTCCATTACATTACTAACAATACTATAAAAGTATGAAACTTATTCAATAGTTTTTAATATATATCTTGTTTAAATTCCGAAACACGTAGTACTTGAGTTCTCGTACAGTTAAAATTGTTACACCATGTAGAAACAAAATTCCTCCTACTCAAATAATATTTTGAATCATCATCTTTCTAAATTCACTGTCCGACAGGTTCTTTTTTGCTTCTAATATCATTGCTACATCATTACCAACGATATATCTTTGCTTAGGTTCATTATTTTCCAAAACCTGTATTATGACTTTTGCAACATCGGTAGGAGACGTAGCATGTTCTTGCATTAATTCAACATTTTTCTGAAATTTATCTAAGGATCGAGAATATGTGGAATTCTTTTTCATTGAATGTTCTGATACTTTGCAGTTACGGAAGAAATTTGTTTTAATTACTCCAGGCTCAATTATAACTACTCTTATGCCATATGGAAGGAGCTCGTACATTAAGGATTCGCTAAACCCTTCGATAGCAAACTTTGTGCTCACATAGGCTGAAATACCTGGAAACCCAACCTGTCCGGCTCCCGAGCTTATATTAATAATTGTACCGCTTTTGTGTAATCTCATTATTGGAATGATCTTTTTCGTAATATTCAGAACTCCAAAGAAATTAGTTTCAAATTGATCTCTTATTTCATCAAGAGTCAGATCTTCGAAAAAACCTACCAGACCAAATCCTGCATTGTTTATCAAAACATCAATTCGTTTCGCTTCTTTCTTTATATTATTAATTGTATTTTCTACAGACGCATCATCGTTTACGTCAAGTTGTTGGATACTTATATCAAGGCTTTCTTTTCTTATTATTTCTTGAAGAGAATCATGTTTCTTTGTATTTCGCATAGTAGCGAAGGTATGAAATCCATTTCTAGCGAGCATTAGTGCAGTTTCGTAACCTATGCCACTGGAACAACCGGTAATCAGTGCAACTTTATGCATTATGGTAATACCGGTTTATTTTTTATATAAATTTAGATACTGAAATTCAGATAATCATATTAACCCGTCTAACTCAGATAAAAAAGCTAATTCTAATCAGATGACAGAGCGTAATCTATTAAAAACATTAATTTATCATTGAAATCGAAACGATATCAATTGTCCGACGCTGATGAAGAACCTCCTGGTAGTGCAGGAACCACGCCTCGGCACCAACTTGTCAGGTCACTTGGACTTCTGGATATTTTGATGGTTGGAATAGCGGCAATGATTGGTGGATCGATTTTTGTACTGACTGGACCGGCAATAGGTCTTGCGGGGAGTGCGGTTATTGTTGCTTTTATTATTAATGCAATAATCACGCTATTTACTGCTATGGCATAGGCCGAACTTGGTTCTGCTATGCCAGAAGCGGGGGGCGGATACTTGTGGGTCAGAGAAGGCTTGCCACGACCAAATGCTTTCATAAGCGGATGGATGGCTTGGCTCGCACACATAATAGCTGGATCGCTATATGCTGTAAGTTTTGCTTCATTCCTTACAGGATTATTGGAGATGATGAATCTTTCGCACAATCTTCTGCTTTTGAATATTATACCATTAGAGAAATTTATAGCAGTAGTTTCTATTGCCGTTTTCACTTATATCAACATTAAAGGAACGTCTGAAACCGGTAAGACAGGTGATGTCGTTACCATAATTCAGCTGGTATTGATATTCATCTTAATTTTTGCTGGCTTGTTTGTTATGAGTGGCAACCCGAACTGGAGGATGAATTTTTCGAATTTTGCACCAATGGGGATAGGTGGTGTAGTTGCAGCTATGGGGCTTACCTTTATAGCATTCGAAGGCTATGAGGTAATCGTTCAAACTGGAGAGGAAGTAAAAAACCCAAGAAGGAATATTCCAAGGGCCATATTCATCTCGCTAGGAGCCGTAGTTGTTTTGTATTGTTTGATTGCTTTTGTATCCATTGGTGCCATATTTCCAGCTGGGATAGACTCATGGATGTATATCGGCAAAAGTGGTGAACTCGGAGTAATGAAGGCTGCCGAATTACTAGTTCCTTACGGAGCATCTATCGTTTTAGGAGGAGGTTTGATTTCCACTCTAGCTGCCTTAAATGCAACAACATTTTCTTCGGCCAGGGTAGCTTTTGCGATGGGAAGGAACTATAACTTGCCATATCAACTTAGCGCTATCCACAAAAAGAACAAGACACCTTATGTAGCAATACTAATTTCGGGAATCATAATGGCAATTATGGCTTATGGACTTCCTCTAGGACAGATCGCCATTGCAGCAGGTGTTATTTTTCTATTATTATTTACTCAAGTAAATATGGCTGTAATCACTATTCGTAGGATTTATGGCGACAAGCTAGACTATGGTTTCAAAACTCCATTCTTTCCAGTAATACCAATAATAGGTATCTTCCTCAAACTTGGCTTAGCTATTTTTCTGCTACTTACCCAACCTTTGAGCTGGGCTATAACGGTAGTATGGGTGGCAATTGGATTTTTCGTATATCGAATGCACACTTTTAGGAAGGAAATAGATCATTATGCTCCAATAGTTACTAGTGAAGGTATCTGGAGAGGAAGGACTACAGAATTCTAATTCCATATACACCCGAAGATCCAGATAGATTGTTGAAATACGCAATAAGAGTTGCGAAAGAAAATTTCGGAGAGATTAATATTTTAAGAGTTATTACTGTTCCAAAACAGACCCCATTATCTGCAGGATCAGGATATGCTGAAACAGCAAAAAAGTCATTTGAACCATTAGACAAAATATTAGATAAGGAGAACATACTAAATCACTATCTTGTAAGAATATCACATGATACAAGTGAAGCGATATTGGCTACCGTGGAGGAACAAAAAATTGATTTGCTGATAACAGACTTTGAAACATTCAGGAATAGCAAAAAAATTCAAACAATATTGACGTGTGATGTTCTAGCTATTTTATCTGAAGGAAACGAAGAGTTCACGTTCGAACCAAATAGAAATACTAGAGGACGCTTAGGCCAGAAAAATTTGGTCGTACTATACGATGGAGGAGATCATTCGGATGTAGTTTTGAAGGCTACAAGTTGGTTAGAACGCTCAGGACAATTTAAAATTAATGTTTTATATGTAAATACCAAAAATGATGACGAACAGGAAAAAATTGTAGCAATAACCGATATACTAGAACAAAAGGAATATCTTGAGCAAGTTGGAATTGAATTCAACGAGATATCTCTTTCAGATAATGATATGAGATATAGTAACGAAGCTGCAAATACAATTTTGTCTTCTCTGGGTAATTTTCAACCAGATGTTGTCATAACTGGCGCAACTATTTCAAAATTTAACCTGTTTAGTGATCCCCATTTTCTAAATATGTTATATGAACTGAAATGTCCAATTATAGTAGCCAGACATTTTGCTATTCCCGGAGTTCACAGGATTAAAACTCTAATACATAAATTAAGAACTCTCGCATTTGAAAAGTTCAATGACTTTAAAAAGGCTCGACAAATTTGAACCAATTTTTGTCCGTACTAAGATAATAACGCACTTTATTCAGATAAATATAAAATCGGATAATAATTGTTTAGATCTTTGACAGGATAATAATATAACTGATTACACATTCTCAAGATTTATATTGGATTAATCCACTTAGGTAAGCCTAATTGTTTTATGTCCCTGAAAGAATTTACCCCTTTAGAACCGTTATGAGGTAGAAAAAATGAATGAAAATTTTCGATGGGATTTCAAATAAGAAAAAAATTCCGTTATACATATCGATAATCATCCTTTTTACCACTCTTTTGTTTGGCTCTACATATGGCGGGCAAAATGTAGAAATTAGTTCTATTGACCAAATTTTACTGACAGTTAATCTGCAGAGAATTGCAGGACAAATGAGTTTGGTTCAGGCAAGTCTTTCAAAAGGAGATAGTACAAGCGCTTTTGAACATGCGTATATCTCGCACTCAATAATTTTTCCTTCAATTAAGGACAAACTAAGAGAAAGAGATCAGAATTCAACTGAAAGATTAGAATCACTTTTAATTGATTTACCGATAATGGTAAAATCTAGCCCATCATCAGAAATAGAAAATAAGATCGTACTAATTATGGACATAGTGAATACCACTAACTCATATATACTAAACTTAAATAAAGTGGATTACAATTCAGTCATAGCATCGACTATTATAGTTCTGTTAAATGATACTTCCAAATCCTATCACCTGTCTAATGTTGGTTATAATAAAGATCCCAATTATCAAATTGATTATGAAAACGCTGCAGGTATGGTGGACATTTCGCATAAATTATACAAAAGTATTTCTAATTCGTTTGGTGATTCCAAAAGACTGGAGATTGAGTCCTTTTTTAGGGATCTGCAAGATTCAATATCTCAAAAATCTGACCAACAAACTATTTCAAAATTGATAACAGCCATCCAGACTAATTTAAATGAAAATGATTCAAATTTTCAACCCGAAAATGCGAGAATTTATTTTGGAAATATTAAAAATTTACTTTCAGAAGTCAACGATGTCATAAAGAGCAATTCTGATTATTCCTCTGCTGAGAAGTACGCAACAACCGCATATTTAGACAACTTTGAATATATCGAGGCGCCACTTGAAAAGGTTGATCCGAATCTTAAGAATAGTATTGAATTAATGATGAGACAAGAACTTCGGGAATTAATAAAAAACAAACAGCAATCAGAAATAATTGTTCTTCTACCCCGGATTACTGGTAATCTTTCAAAGGCTGCAAATCTCTTGAATGTGAATTATGAAAACCTTAATGTTAATGATACCCCCAAGTATTCAGGGCTCATAGTAGAGAATAGTCAACTAAGTAATTTAAGTGATATTAAAGAACTAAGTAAAGGTTTTGGGGCCTTCGCTGGAGTAAAGAAAGGCTTTGGCCAGAGTTCAGAGTTTGAGAAGACTGGGGTAAGGACCGACATCGATAATATAAGGATCAAATTAGTTGATCTTCTTCAACAGTATAAAGATGGACATTTTTCTGAAGCCTTTACTACATCCAGATCAGCTTACTTGGATAGTTATGAAGGAATAGAAATTCCCCTTAGGCCCATAAATCCAGACTTTACTCTTGATATGGAGATAAAATTTGCAGAGCTCCGCAATATGATTCAACAGCATCAACCATATGCAAAAATTGAAGCAAAGGTTGTAGAAATTAGAAGTGGATTAGATGAATCTGAAAGGTTAGTTACCGGCACAGGTGTGATAGCTCCTACATTGGCATTTTCCACTTCTTTTTCAATAATATTCAGAGAAGGTCTTGAATCAGCACTTATAATTGGCGCTATCCTTACATATCTTGAAGCATCTCGTAATGCACAATATAAGAAACATGTTTATCTAGGTATTTTGATATCTATAATTGCTACAATTATTACATGGTTTATCGCCCAGTTTATTATAGACATAACAGGCGCTAGTAAAGAACTGATTGAAGCAATTGCGGCTATCTCTGCAGTTGCGGTATTATTCTGGGTAAGTTTCTGGATATTAAATAAGGTTGAAACAAAAAAATGGATAGAATTTGTAAAGGCAAAAGTATGGCAAGCGACAACTACTGGAAGCGTAATGGTCTTTGCAATGCTATCATTTTTTACTGTTTATAGAGAGGGCTTTGAAACTGTTTTATTTTATCAGGCTATGTTCTCATTTGCAGAGAATATGGAAATTTTTGTACTCCTAGGACTAGTTATAGGTTTGACTGTAATCATTAGCATTGTGTTTATGATTAGAAAGTTGGGTAAGAAGTTGCCACTCCGGGTATTGTTTGGTCTAACGATGGCAATTGGTGCTTACATGTCTATCGCATTCATAGGTAACGCCGTCAGAGAGTTCCAAGAGGTAGATTATATCCCAACCACACATCTCTTTGGAATTATACCCCGGTTAGAGATAAACCTAGCAACAATGACTGGTATTCATCCAACCCTCGAAACAACAATTGCCCAAATAATACTATTATCCATCTATTCTGCGGGAGCTCTTTATATTCTAGTAATACAGCCACGCAGAAAAAAGTTGATTGAATCATCAAGAAAATCTATGGCACACATGAAGGATGGTGAAAAACGATGATTTGGTTAGTATCTACACTTGGGAACGCAATTGGCGATATTCAAAATTTGGGAATGAAGCGACAAATATGATGAAATATACCAAACGGAAACTTAATAATCATAATGCGATTAAAATTATCTATTGCTTGGGACCATTAGCATGATTTCCGAAGAAGAGCTTTATCTAGGAACGGCTGAATCTGAACATGTTGAAATGTATCTCAAGGCTATTTGGCATATGCGTGAACGGAAGGAAAAGGTAAAAGTGAGTTCTATTGCTAAAATTCTAAATGTGAGACAACCCTCAGTTGTCCAAATGCTCCACAAACTAAATGACGCAAATCTTGTAAAGTACGTGAAAGGTAGTGCCGTAATGAAATTAACAACCGAAGGTGAAAAAATAGGAGAGCGAATGATAAGAAATACAAGACTTTTAGAAGTAATGATGAATGAAGCCTTAAAAATTGAAATTGATGAAGAGATGGTATGTGGCATAGAACATCACATGAAGGAGATATTCACTGATGCTTTGTGTACGTTATTGAAGCACCCTAGGTCATGCCCGCATGGTTATGATATTCCATTGGGGAATTGCTGCAAAGAATAAATTTGTAGATGATAAATTCCCTATCATGAGGATTATTTTTAATTTCATACTGTTTTTTGAATTGGGAGACTAGTCTATGTCAAGTGAACATAATGAATCTTGGACTATGTTCAGAGCAAATACGAAGAGAACCGGCTCAACAAAAACAAAACCCATAATTAAGCCATTACTTTACTGGACGATTGAGCTAGGTCCAGTAATATCTTCTCCAGTTTTTGAAGGAGGTTTTCTTTACGTCGGTACTTTGACTGGACGTGTATTCTGTTTAGATATTATAAAAAGAGAAATCAAATGGCATTATAACATTGGAAGTCCTATTGTGTCATCTCCAATAATATTGAACGAAAAGGTGATTTGTGCGACATTTGATTCTTGGATAAATAGTGATACTTCAAAGAATAACTCTATTTTTTCACTTGATAAAAATGATGGGAACATGAGCTGGAAACTTCAAATTAGCGCAGATATTTTTTCATCACCATGTGCTACAGGAAAAAATATAGTTTTGGGATCAATGGATCATAATCTATATTATCTCGATGAGAGGGGAGAAATAATTTGGAAATATGAAACGAACGGTCAGGTTTGGTCCTCTCCATCATACCATGACAATACGATATATTTTGGATCTGACGATGGTTTCATTTACTCCATCGATTCGGATGGATTTCTAAGATGGAAATCAAAGCTGAATGGTAAAGTGCGTTCCTCATCGCCATGTCTATCGGAAAATTTAATTTTTATTGGGACACATGCGGGCGGGATATATTGCTTAAGTAGTATCGATGGTACTATAAAATGGAGCAAAAGTGTGTTAAGGCCAGTTTTATCATCTCCCCTCTTGGTAAGAGATATGATCATTTTTGGTACTTCAGACCATAGACTTTACTGTTTCAATTTAGATGGTTCCAAAACATGGGAATTTGAAACCGCTGGAAAAATTTGGTCATCACCCTCAACCAGTGAAAATGACAGGTTACTTTTTTTCGGAAGTTTGGACTCATTTATTTATGGCATAGATTCCCGCACGGGCAGGCAGGGCTGGAAGTTTCCTACAATGGGAAGCATCGACTCTTCTCCATGTTTATCAGATGGAATGTTGTTTGTTGGTTCCAGAGATGGTATCTTGTATTGCTTTGAAAGGTGTAGAGAACTTGTATATATTGAGTGAGATATAAGATGATTTAATCATGCAAATTCAAAAATAAATTCTCATTTTAATTAATATTATTCTTGGCATTAATCTTGAATATTGTTCCATCGCGTTTATAGTTAGATAGAACATACAAGTTACCATCAGGACCAATTTGAAGATCGGTAATTATTCCAAAATTTCTGCCAAAAATTATGCTGTTTGTTTCATTATTGGTATTGGTATCGGCTTGCTTATCAGATAATGGGCCAGAGAGTACTAGATGTGTCCTTGTCTTGTCTAACTGAAAATTAAAAATAGTGCCGTTTTTTACACTGCCTATTAGCAATGTGTCTTTATATTTTGGTCCAAGATTGTCTGTGTGTAAAAACAAAACTGAAGTAGGTGCTACAGTGTCTCTCCATACAAATTCTGGATCCCTGTATGTGCCCTTTCCTCCAAAATCTTCGAGGTTTTCCTTATTAAACCCTAGCGTGTCTTTGGAGAAACCGATTACTTCCTTCCATCCACTATTAAAACCTGGCAGTGCGATATTAATTTCATCATCAGTGCTGCGACCATTTTCTGTTTCCCAGAGATTACCCGTTAGTGGATCAAATCCTATGCCAAAGCTGTTTCGTAAACCATAGGCATAATACTTGTTCAATGGATCTTCGTCTCCAAGTAACCCTTTACCATCAACAACTCCACCATCGAAAGTAATTCTAAGTATGCCACCTCTACCATCAGGAGGAGGACCATTTTTATTATTCTGAGCTTTAGTAATATAGGTTTGATTTTGGACATAATTTAAGTTACCAATAACGAGGTACACACTTTTATTATCAGGCCCTATCCTTAAAACTCCTCCATTATGAGATGGGCCAGGTATTGTAGGAAGATCCAAGAGTAGTTTTGGATTTACCAAGCTGCCGTTATCATATTCATATCTATAGAGGCGATTACCCAAAACTTTCCCTCCATCATTATTCTCAGTTTCGGTGTAGAACAAGAATACATATTTCGGCTTCTCTGAAATTGCAATACCCAACAACCCTCTTTCACTTACATTTGCTACGTTGACATCCAAAACGGTTCCCGTAACAGTACCATTTTTGATTTCCTTTACTTTTCCGGTATTCTTTTCTATAACCAGCATGTTATCAGGTCCTAAAAAACCCATTCCAGTTGTAAACTTTAATCCACGAGGAGTAGATACCTGAACCTGCAAAGCCGTATCATTTAGTTGAGGCCCTTCCGAATTTTTACCGATTTGACCAAATACGTAGATACTTTGCCAAATTAATACTAATGATATAAAACCAAGCACTATCATAATACAAATTAACGAATTATACTTGAGGGACGAGATTTGCAAGTGAGGATTACAGGAATTAACTGATTTAAATTATTTATTAACGTTTAGTATAGAGATAAACTACACTCAAATGCGTAACCGATGAGCTTTAGATTAGATTATAAGCCATTAATGAAAAATGGTAAATTCACTCGGTTATTGTAGAAAGTTTCATTGTGTACATATTTTCTCAGCACATACGGAATAATTTCTCATACTCCTTTCATACAAAAAATGAACAAATCCCAAATACGTCCATTATCTATTTTGATGATTATGAATATTGACAATCTTTCTATAAGACTTCAACTGTTCCAAATCTCACCCAAACTATGACACAAAATTCAGTGATATGCTATTTAGCCTTCATCTTCTCATGATCTGTATACTACGATTTTCGCTGCTTATTTGGAATAAGAAATTTTATTATTGAATTCATAAGTACTATTCTAAGTAACTTTCTTATTTAATTACTCTATTTAATAATTTTAAAAAATTCATATTAATTATCTATCTTAAATTACTTTATTATGAAAATTAGAAGCAACTTCAATTTTATTTTACTATTTGGCGTATTTTTAATCTCAAGCATCGTATGGAATCCTGTACTGGCGCAAATACCTCCGGAGCCAGGCCTATCTGTAAAAATAACCACTCCTACCGATTCAGCTAGCGTGCCTTCTGGCGAATTGACTATTTACGGTACGTCATCAGATGATGATACCAAGAATTGTCAGGTTTTTGCAGACTGGAATGATCTTAAACCAATGCAAAATGTTACTCCCCAGGGTCCTAAAGGAAATGAAGATTATTCAAAATGGAGCTATACATATACTGGTGGTTATCATAATATAGTTGAAGGGTCGAATGAACTTACATCAAAAATAACATGCTACGACCAAGTTCAAAATGGGATATCGAAGTCCTATTCTATTAATATTACCGGAAAAAATGAAGGTAGCGAAACAAACAATAACGTTCAACAATCAGACGTAAATACTGATACTAAAAAAGAAGATGTCAATATTTTGCCTGTGCAGAATACCAGAAGTAATAATACAAACAATACGGTTCAACAATCAAATGAAAATACTGATGCAAAAAAAGAAGATGCCAATATTTTGCCTGTGCAGAATACCAAAAGTGGGGGGACATATAAAATACTCCCACTTTATTCAGAATCTAATGAAAAAGTAGCAAATTCCGATTCATCGAAAGATGGAGATAAAAGAGAAGTAACTAGCACTGACAAAAGTGAAACCCAGGACATTGCTAATACTAATGTTAAGACTCTAAGCTCAGAACAGCAGCAAAATTCTAAAGCTAACAAAAACACAGGCGAAACCCAAGGTTCGCATATTCCGCTGACAGATAGTAATGTTAAAACTCTAAGCTCAGAGCACCCGCAATTATCAAAAGAAACAACTGTTTCTGATACGAGTAAATCAACGGCCGTAGAAAGCACCGATGGAGAACTCAGTACCGATACCAATCACTACTTTACGTTCGAACCAGACCTCCCCACAGATCAAAAAATAAGCGGTAATGAGAATAATCCAATGAGCAACAATCCGAACTCTGACAGCTTGCTTAATCATAATAACGAAGGTAACTCAATATTCGGACTTAAAATAAAAGCTTTTAATGAGGATACTAAAACAGAGCTAGACAATAAAATACAAAAATTACAGGAAAGAATAGCTGATAAGATGCATCCATTTGGCCTGGTTGGATAGTAATCTAAATTCAATAATCAATTGTTCTATGTAGTAACATTAAGCCTGTTAATTAAAAAGAACAAACAAGCAATGTTAAACTAAAAAACAAATTACCAATTGATTCCCTTGTCTGATTTTAAGTATCTAACAATTGATAACGTTCTAGTCAGATATACTGATAAAAACCAAAAGGGATTTCCACTTTTACTTATTCATGGTTTAGGAGGTTCTATAGAAAGTTGGATTAATAACATTGAATTTCTATCCACTAGATTTAGGGTTATTGCTCTAGACCTTCCCGGCTTTGGATTGAGCGATAAGCCTAGGGTTAGTTATACCATTAATTTTTACGTGAGTTTTCTTGAGAAATTCATTAAGAAATTAAAGATAAACCATCTTTTCCTAATTGGTTCCTCTCTAGGTGGCCATATCGGAGTAGAATTTACCCTAAGAAATAGGAAAACAGTTGATAAGCTCATACTAATTAGTCCTGCCGGGTCCCTGCCAAAATCCTTCAAGGGTACCCTTGCCTTAAAAAGGTACGTCAAATTAGTTGCAGCTAAATCTTCAAATGATATATTCAAAATATTAACCTCTATCGATAAATCTATGGTGGACCGTTCATATGCAAATGTCATATACAAAAGATTATCATTGCCAGGTGCAAAGTATGCATTTATTTCTGCGCTGAAAGGTAGTGCAAAGGCCCCACGATACAATAATAAACTCGCAGAAATTAATACTAATCTGTTACTCATTTGGGGGAAAGAAGATAAAATAATTCCATTAAAATATGTGCGCCCCTTCATGGAACATGGAAACTCAAGGATCATAATAATTGAAAAATGTGGACACAGACCTCATGTTGAGAAGGCAAAATTGTTTAATAAAATAGTAAAGGATTTCTTAACCGAGTAATATGCAGCATTTTATAAAATGTTACATAAGATTATATAATTGATCCAATTTGTTATTCTACAAGTACAAACAAAAAGACTTAATTAAAGAAGAATAATACTGATATTTCTAAGAGATGATATACTGACAATACTTATAAAAATTAAACTTAATAACATTTTGTGAAATATTATTTAATAATACTTTTCCTAATATCAAATTTCTTCCTATTCACTATTTTTAGTGTTAACACATACGGATTAGAGGCGGCAAAGGTGAATTACTTGAATGAGTTCAAGAATATACCTTTAATTCCCATTAAAGCCAAGATTTTGCCACAGTATGATGAATCTATCCCGCAGTCAATAAATCAAGTTAAATCAACTACAGACGTGAAGGTAAATGATGTTAAGGAAGCAAATAATTCAACAGAATCTAGTCCTCTCTCAATGGGGATAAAAATATTGTCACCAAAAAGCGGTAAGGAAATTCCAACTGGAAATCTTACTATTTTTGGTATTTCGACGGACAGTGAAAAATCAAATTGTAGTGTTTCCGTAGATTTGAATAATCAAAAACCATTCCAAAGAGCTGAAGCAACGGGACCATACGGGATCAATGATTATTCATCTTGGACATTCACGTACTCCCCCTCGTACCATACAATCGAAAATGGCATAAACGATCTAACATCAAAACTTGAATGTGTAGAAAATTCCAAAGTAATTACAAAATGGCACAGTATTAACGTTACAGGAGTGACCACCGAAGATGCGACCCCAACCTCCAACTTAGTTCTTAATGATCCTCATGGAGTCCTTCCACAGCTAAGAACCATATCCACAAATCCTTCAGTAAGTACTACCGACAAATCTAATAACGAAACGACTGCGCCTTCGGATCTTTCTGCTCGCCTGCAGTTACTAAAAGATAGGACGCTTTCAACAGAATCTCAAAACTCTACTGTAAGTCTACCAGTTCAAAAACAATTGTTGGTTGAAGCAAGTCTATTAAAAAATCTTGTTGCTCCTGGTGACAAACAAACTATTGATGTAAAGGTTTTGGACGCCAATACTAATGAAACAGTATCTGGTGCGGATGTTATAGCAAAGGTTGGAAAAAGCAATTATTCCAATGGGACTTCGGACGCATCTGGTGCATATTCTCTTTCCTGGAATATAACTTCGGATACTCCATCTGGCAAATATGATGTACTGGTTTCAGCATCTGCTAATGGTTATGAATCGGCTTCAATAACAGGAAATTTCGATGTTCAAAAACAATTGTTGGTTGAAGCAAGTCTATTAAAAAATCTTGTTGCTCCTGGTGACAAACAAACTATTGATGTAAAGGTTTTGGACGCCAATACTAATGAAACAGTATCTGGTGCAGATGTTATGACAAATATTGGAGGAAAGAAGATTTCAGAAAAAACTGACGCCAACGGAGTAATGTCCTACTCATGGGATACTCCTGCTACAAGTGGTGACAATACATATCAAATTAATTTGGATGTTTTGTCCAAGGATTATCCCAAGGTTATGAAAACAGTATCCTTTAAAATGGATAAACCACAAAATCTATTAGAACCCCCAATTAGTAATTATGAGCATAAAGTAATAAGCGTAAACAACAATGACTTTAAAAATGAATTAGATTCTCAAAACAAATACCAAGAATGTACAAGCGTACTTTCTAGTGTCGGGTGTAGTATTGAAGGAGAGGATAAATCTGTTCTGAATCCCACTACCGATGATAAATCTGTTCTGAATCC
>DATBHO010000126.1:0-1552 GCA_036557405.1 Nitrososphaeraceae archaeon | reverse complement strand
TATTTGATTCTCTTATTCGCGAGATAACTATTTCATTTCGTTTCTTCAGAGTATAAATTAAGTGAGCGGTAAAAGTCGTCCCTCCACCATAGAGGTATCGATGCAAATAAAGAAATTGCGTTTTTTGATTATCCATCAAGGAATACTCATAATACAGCTTTGTGCGAATTTAAAAATAATGTTATATAGTCTGGTCTTACCTGAGCAGCAAATATAATTTCTTCTTGCTAGTTCAGATTATCCTGATTACGCTAGTATATGTAATTGTAATCCAAGCATGAATATCCGATATTCTGTTTGAATAGAGCTTCTGTAAGCTGTAGAACTATAGGTGGAGGGAGTCTGAAAGTTGTTACTCGAGCTAACAGGATCTGAAGTCAACGCAAATGTATCCACCCCCATAAACATACTAAGATACTTGGTGCAGACTGGAATCGGCCAAGGTTGAGACTTTCTAACACTTATTGGAGTGCACAGAAAGAAAGGTTAGTAATCCAATAATCACTGGTAGCAAAAGTTAAACATTCCTTAGTTTATAGTTAGAAATATTTAATCGGACACCTTTATATCTAAGAGTTTCTTATTCGTAGCGTTGTTAATATTGAAAAATCGTAATAACAAATTAAAAAACGGATTGTTTGCAATAGGAATTTTTTTTATTTTGATGATGTATAGTTACGAAATTTTATATCCAACTAGTATACCCCCAATTTTTGCCCAGTTAATTCCAAGAACAGTTCAAACTAATGACAACTTTACCACTAATCCTGGGTCAGACACTACGACTACTACTCATACTGCGTACACCATAGAAGGTAGCAAAGCACTCTTAAATTCGAAGCTTCCATTAATAAAAAAGGCAGTCATAAGCCAGATTTATAGTGCAATGGGCCTAACACAAAAAGCTGGTGTAAACAATTCGGCAACAAATCTAAATGCTTTGATTACAAATGAAATTGACAATTCAACGTCTAGCTCAAGTAGTCTTGAAACGACCAGATCCTTAGCTGGTGCTCAAGTTGCTAATGCAATACATAAGATAACCGCCATGATTGATAGTAATAGTGATGGAAATGATCTTGCATCTATGAAAGTTGTGGTTGATAATGAAGCAAAATGCTCAAATTCTGAACCTATTCATTGTAATCTAAATATACGCATTCATAAATAAGGTCTAAAGCAAAGTACACAGAGATCCGTAAAGAGATCCAAACTATTTTTCTCAGGTATTATATTTGAATATTCAAAAAGCCAACTTTTATTTTTCTTAACTGTATCAAACCTATCGTCATCTTGTTTATGATAGAGGATATCATTTAGCTTTCTGATAATAATGATTGTTATCAACCGGAATTCTCTGAAAAGATATGAAATTATGTGAATCACAGTTAGTACAAGAATAAGTAGTTGCTGCTGCTACATGCTTCTTCGTATGATAAACTGATTCAATACTGATTTACCAAACACTAGGAAATCTTATTTCATGGTATTGCATATGGTATTGCATATGACTTTCTTTTCTTTCAGATCCCCTTTTGATTTTTGATAAGAT
>DATBHO010000125.1:0-28246 GCA_036557405.1 Nitrososphaeraceae archaeon | reverse complement strand
TCGACGTACACGCTTTTCTTTTCTCTGCGCTTCAAAAGATTTAGTTTCGATAGTAAATGGAGCGACCCTAATGTCACTGAGAATCCAACTATATACCATTCCAGCATTTCAATAATTCCAAATGGTTCCATACCTTTCATTATTAGTGAAATGATATTTAATAAGGACTAAGCTATGGTTATGAATACTCATAACATATTATTATTATTAATCAATTGGTTGTGAATTCACATTTTTATCAATACGAAATAAACTAAAAGAGTTAATGTGATCATAAAATTTATTTAATTGTATTATAAATACATTGTAACATTTTTTAAATTTAATTATTATGGCTAAATATGGGTAGAAATGCCATTTACCATGGTTACTATGGAAGAGAAACTCCGCACGCCTTAAGTTGATTGATTACATAACTTACCTCATTGGCATCAACCCTTCCAATAGTCGTCTTCGCATTACTTCCTACAAGTAGGTTAATTAGTTGAGAAATCATATCAGCATCATAAAATGTTACCGTCTCAGAAAGCAATTGTGCTATTTTGTTCGTATCAAGGGAGGTATTTATTTTACCGCTTAATATCAGGGATGCAAATTTTTGAATTGATTCATAGATTCCAATATTGTATCCAATAAATGCTATTCTTTCAGGTTTCTCCGTTAAAGGATCCATAGTATGAAATACTCCGTTTGATATTTATTTGTGTTTATAATCTGAGAATATTGTGCTTTAAATATTCAAAATATCGTAGAGATTATCAAAATTTCAAAAAGGAATTCAGCCATTACGTAATTTGAAATGTATGTATGGATTATCTACAACGAATCAACTATTTCTGAGTAATTACTTACCACACTATCAAGATATTTATTGGTTTTATAAATGAGATCGTTTACTAAGGTTCTGTCCAACAGGTCATATAACTTTACTTTTTTACCTTGTATTTTGCTGCCAAACCCTTTATTTTCATCATAATTGAAATCTTTATTTTTTATGCAGATGATATTATCGTCTAATAACTTTTTCATCTGCCAGGAAATTGTAGATGCTGCCTTTCTCGTGTATTTTATAATCTCTTGCTGAGAGATTGGTCCCTTCTCATAAAGCAATTTTATAATCTCGTATGATGTTTGACTTCTCAAGTTCCCCAAGATGCCCATGATATCATTTGAAATATTTCGTGGAAAGAATCTCGTTATCCTCGATTTTCTTTCTACGTTTACGAGATCCATTTTTTCCAATTTATCGATATGATATGAGAGAACCCCATTTGGGAATTTAATCAATCTCATCAGTTCCCTATATCTAATTCCAGGATTTTCTTCAATAGATACTAATAATTCTTGCTGTAATTTAGGCAATGTGTTAAGCAAGTACTCACTCGAATTATTGTATATTGAATCCAATTTATAGCTCAATTTGCCTTAAGAACCCCCAACCCAAATAAGGTCAACATTATTAATAATACTATGTGGGGTAACTCAATGTTTACAGATGGTAATATTACGTTGGCCAGGTTACCTGTAGAAGTTAGCAACATTATTACCTCTACACTTGCAAGAGTTACAAATCCTAGTGCCATACATAGCATCCTTAAACTCCTATTTTTTAAATATGCAAAAATTGACACCAATCCAAGGAAAACTGAAATATTTAGGCTTACAATATGAATTATAATATGATATATCATTGATCTGTGCAAAATATGAGGTATGGTTAATGGTATAAGCAGAGAAGAAACAATAACCGTAGTAAGTGCAAAGAATTTGAGTTTATTATCTAGTAGCTTATGTCTTCCCTGCGATTGCACATTATCAATTATTTGTGTTATTAGATTTAAATTAATTGGTACATTGCTCGAAGTTATATCAATTAAATACAAACTTAACGGATTTTCTGGTTATTGTTTGTATGAAAGAAACCAGCCATTGCTGGCCAGTCTAATGTTCGGACTTGACATAATGAATCGCAGTACCTGTTTCAAGTTTCAAACATGATAACAAGCAAATGTAGATAGGGAACAAGCATTAATGAACATTCTGGTACAAACTTGGATGTACTACGTTTCCTTATTAAAGTAGGAATGCTAGTTCCAATAGTTCATCTATGATTTTTTACAATTGAAATATTTGATTTAAGGTCCACAATGCTTCTAGCATACATAAAAGCACTTATTATAATCCCTACCAGGATAGCTGGAGCAATAAAATTCAGATAATTAATATCTAATTTAAAATTAGATGTAGTGCTTGAAGTGGAACTCTTTGTTGATTGTTGAACTTGTTGTTGAACTGCTGGTCCTGCGCTAGGTTCTACCATTCCAATAGAATTTCCTCGCTGTTCAGCAAACCAGATGTTTCCATTTGAGTCAGAAGTAATCCATTGTATAAAAGGTGCAGGTGCTTTAACAGGAACCTCCCTAATCTTGGATTTTTGAGTATCCATGACAGCTAACTTATTTATTGTGTGTTGAGCTACCCATAAATTCCCATATTTATCAATAGCCATTCCAAAAGGCAAACCTGCCTCATTAATTATCGGAAGGTCCGTGAATGTTTTAGTCAACGGATCAAAAACAGTTATTCTATGACCATCATGCTGTGAAACATAAATTTCACCCGTAGTCTTATCAATTAGCAATGCAGTAGGACTTGACAATGATTTATTACCGCTGGGAGAATACTCAGTTATAGAGTAGTTGGCACTGGGATCTATTTTTGCTAATTTTCCTGCTTCATCAGTAAACCATATCAAATTACTGACAGGATCTGAGGCTATAGCAAACGGTCGGGCATTTTGCTCCTTGGGGTGTAACTTTAAAGTAAAGTTACCTACTTGTGGATCAAAACGCATAACTTCTCCTGTTAGCGGTGAAGTTATCCAAATGGTGTCATTTGAATCAATTGCCATACCCGACGGAGTTACATTTTTCGGAATGCGATATAATTTACTAATATTATTTGTGGGATCATAACTTCCAATAGTTTTTGTGAGTGGATCCACATACCACAAATTATTCTTTGAATCCAGAGCCATCAAAGTTACTATATATGTTCCGTTAATCTTGTGCTCTACATAATTTTGGTTATTGATATCATATGCAAAAATACGACCGCTTCCAAGCATGGTATCGCCAAACCATATGTAATTTCTACTTTTGTCATAAATTGGATATAACGGTTGTATGGTGGTATTGGAAAAGGGCCTTAACGTGGTATTTGATATTGGATATTCTGATACATTGAATTTTAGTTGGTCAAAGTTTGGTTTTACAATCAAGTTATCAAATGAACCTACAATACCTGACATATTTTGTTTTGCTGGGATGCCTTGTACCTCCATGTTCCACGTGCCCGGTATACCAAATGAGGCATTAACTGAGTATATTCCTCGTGATTGCTTATTAAGATCCACTGTAATAGGGCCAATCGACTGTTCAATTTGAGTGTATTTTAGTTGGGCCGATGCCATGTCAATGGGTCCCCCATTCATATCCAAAAACGATACTTTGAAATTGTTATTCCCAACATCAAAAGGGGTGATGGCTAAATCAACTTCGCTGCCATTATCGAGAAACCTAGTTGCCTCATATGGTACATTTTGAATTGCTACATTAGTCGTCGCTTGAGCTTGATTCTGGCCTTGACTTTCAGGAACGCCCGTATTTACCAATAGACCTACGCTTAAAAGCAGCCCAATTCCAAGTATGGATTCAATAACTAGAGCCTGTCTAAATTTACCAACTATTGAATTAGCTTTTGTTTCATTGTTAGACTGCTCATTAGACGCGCTGGAATCACTCGATTTGCTCGCTATAACGTGTCCCAACTTCAGTGAATTTACGACCTGTTTCTGAATAAATATACTGCTATAACCACCCAAAATAACCATCAATCCTGCGAATGTAAGCTTTGCAATTAAAAAGGTACCATATAAGGAACCGATCACTAAAGCTAAATTATCTTGTAGTATGTACAATAGGAATGGACCCGTAATAAATATCGCACCCAAAAGTGTTACGACTAATGCAGAATGTCGTGGAATCCACACAGAAATGGTTCCCAATTTGTAATACCAGTTCATCGCTGATACTTTTAATTTTGGAATTAGGATAAACGCAAGGTAAAACGTACCGCCTATCCAGATTGATGCAACCAGATTATGTACAAAATCAATTATTATTGGGACTAATTGTTTATGTGATGCACCATGTCCAATTAAGCTGGTTGTGACAAGTAAAATCATTCCTATTATTAAAAAGCCTGCGTTCTCCATCGCGGACATTGAATATGATTTGTTTTTCCTAAATTGCCTTAATTCAAATAATGACAACCCAAGAATAATAAATGAAATTACAGATCGTTCGATCAACACTGTACCAAATCTGGTCTCAAATACATCAATTATGCTTCCGTGAATCGCAATTGCCTGAAAAAAAATTATAGCAAAATTTGAAGATACCAGTATTATTGAAGCTACTACATAGTAACCAGCGAGACTCTTGCCTACTTTAGGTCTAATTTTAGAAATGGAGTCAGTAAGTAAAGTAATTTTTGAAAGTGGTCTCCACAGCCAAAGGGTTCCAAACGCTGCTCCGACTATCATTACCTGTGCTAGAAGAGTAGGAAATCTTGAAATTGCCTCCGGCAGATACAGGGTTGATGACGTAGTGCTGGGGGATACATTTGTAGGTACCACGACCGCCTCTCCAATACCAAATACAAATGCGTTATCTGTTACGTGACCATCAGTTTGGGATAATACATTAGTAGATACCGTATAAGTTCCATCTTTCAATAATGGCAGGGAAACTGTTAATGAAGATTCATCATTTTGCAAGTGATGGACATCTCCTTTGTCTACTTGCTTCCCGTTAGAATCCAGAACTTTGAGGTGGCTGAAACGTAAATCAACTGGTTCGCTAAAGAATACATTTACCTGTTGGGGAGACTTAGGTATAGATTGTGATTGTGAAGGGTTGCTATTTATAACAAATGCATGTCCAAATGACGTGTGGATGGCACCAAAACCTAAGAGGGCCACCAAACTTGTTATCAATAATAAACTCAGATTTTTATGAGATAATGAAAAAATAGGATTATAATCAAATCTAAGAATCAATTAATCTCTAAGGAAATTATACTGTCTTCATTATTTTATTATTCCCCTTTTTCTAGTACACCAATCGAATTAAGAGGATAAAGGATATAACTCTTATCAGGCTCTAGTTTAAGATATATGGATAAGACAAGCATTATTCTTGTTACTGGCTCTTTTTTACTATGTGTCATGGTCGTTGCAGGTCATCCTGATGTTACCTTTGCACATACTAGTAAGACTTTTGGGAATACCACTGTTGAAGTTGGATGGTTGTCTGAACCCCCGCTTGTTTCTGATTTGAATAGTATAACTATAGCTGTAAATAAGGGGGTTGGAGGTAATCAAACACCGGTATTAAATGCACTTTCCAATCTTTCAGCCTCCGTCAAATTTGGAACAATGACAAAACAACTGGATGCTCAACCGTCACCAACGACTGATGGTGAGTATGACGCAAAGATAATTCCAACCAGGGTTGGACCAATTAGTGTATTACTGAAAGGCGATATAAAGGGACAAAAAGTTGACAGTGAATTTAAGATTGAAGATATAGAATCAAAAGGAACTCTTTCCTTTCCTGACAGCTCTATTGATAACACTAACACAAATAACATGAATGGACAAATTCAGAACGTTATGAGTAAATTATCAAATGACGTTCAAAACAGTAGAGATGATTTGAATATGTCACAGAAAAAAATGGCTGATATTCAAGAATCCATTAATGGATTACAAAAAAATTTGAATAGTTCATACTTGATATTGATAACTGCTCTTGCAATTGGAATTGCTGCCATTGTAATGGCGGCATATTTGTTGAATAAACTACGTATAAAGAAGGGAATCGTAGAGGGTCAGTAGCACAACGTTTTCATCTACCGGCTCGAAACAATAAGAATCATTGGGGTTCATCCCCTCTAGCTTGATTTAAACTGCTTATTAGGTCATTTGCTCAGTGCAAAAGTTCACTATATTCCACATATTCGTACTTTTCATTAGTTAAAAAAGTTGTGAAGAAGAATAAAAAGCAATGGATTAAAAATAGGGGAATTCAATCTTTTTTGACATTCTATCTTGATCCCTGTACAAAAAATATTGTATAGCAGATATTTTTTCCTCTTTGTTTTGTTATTTTTTGTAGGTTTGAATGAGTATAGCAATTCACAATTTATATCCGGTCACTTTTTTGGTGCGACCAACAATATTGGAAACTACCAAATAGTTTTTGCTCCATATCCTGGTCTCCCACTCGCTGGTGACAACTCAACCTTACTAAACTTTAGTATCCTTGACAAAGATAATAAGAACCTAAATAGCGTCAATACTTCACTTATAATAAAAAACAAGTTGAATGGTACAATCATTCATGAATTTCCGTTTAAATTTTATGACTTTAGTGATATCACCTTTCCGTACACCTTCAGGGGAGTTGGAGACTATCAGCTTACTTTACTAGTAAAGATAAATGGCGATCCTACTTATTCTCAAACTCCGCTCTCAGTTGATTTTGATATATCAGCTGCAAATCCAAACCAGATAATACCTACAAATGAGCTAGTAATTTACTATCTCTTGCCTGGATTAGCTGCAGTTGCTGCCGTTGTAGCATATTTAAAACATAAAAACAAGATTTGATCTCATTTAGAATCTAGAACGATACTACTGAGTATGCTTATCAATCTGAGCATCTTAGAATTCGATTGATGTACCATAAATCCTATATTTTGTTAATTAAGATTCATTAACAGGTTATAGTTCAGTCCAGAAAGCAATCTGACAAATGGTGGGAAGGCTTGGCCGTCAATGCGTATCCTTCCTCCTACCGTTTTATTTAATTTGTTTTCCTCATAAAATTCAATGTAACCCTTTGGAGTATTACGCTAGCCAGCAGCATTATTTTTCGCCCGTTATATACAGCTCTATGACTCTAAGAAAGACAGTTCAATAATTTGGGTTTTGTCTGATTCCAGAAAAAAAAGGTAATTGTTGAAACTTTCGAATCACATTAGAAATCACCAAATGCAAGATTTCTTGTAATCAAATTTCCTCATGTAATTAGAAGTCATAATATCGAAAATTTGGTCCCGTCTTTAATAACCGCAATATATTGTATTGAGCATTGACCATTTTCTTTCAGGCTTTTATGCTGTCCATCAGTTTTGCTTTTTCATTATTTGCTAGGGTCCTATAGATTTGAAATGAATCTTGCAAAGATTCAGAGTCTTAACGCCCTGCTTTCAAGAGGTTCAAACAATGCTTTGGATCAACCGCCGCCCAAATAGAGTCTAATACAAATGATGTGTTTGGACTCAAACTGAAGGATTGATGCACTTTCCATGTCAGCAACATATCTTAGCATTATGTGTTACTAAAAAATGGATTAGGAGCATAAAGTGTATGTTCCCAATCCATTAATGAATCCAGCACTTATTTTGCAAGCTGTCTTTATTTATTGGTCGTGCTAGGTAAATATGAATTCTGGTACATTCGTCGAATGTACTAGTTAGATTCTTAGTGGCTAGGCAAGGTTGATCTTTAGGCTTTCATTTGTAGGAGCAGTAACGATTGCGCTAAAGTTAGCAAAAACAGGTTTTATGGGGATAAATAAAACTCCAGCAATTTCGACAGATATTGAATATCTACCGGTTTCATTAAACGGGAACGACGCCAACATGACTCCGTCAATTGAATGAAATAGCGGCTCTCCATATTTATCGGAGAGCCTGAATAATTCAATTCCATTTCTTAGAATTATAAAATCGCAGTCTACATGACGCATTCTAATTTCTTTCCCTTCACTTCTACTAAACAAGTTAGCCATAAAAAAAGAAGGCTGTCCTTTTCTTTGTGATTCTGAACCATATTGCAAATTTACAAGATACTTTCCATCAGAAGTTTGACTCGTAATGCTGTTTATCCTTGCATTGTTAGTTGAAAATGGATTAACAGCAACCAATGAAAACGAGTCCTGCAAAATTGTAGGACATATTAAGAAATTTAATATTATGAACGTTGAGACATAAAGAATTCCTTTCATATTCTTACTACCTCTTACACCATATTACCATTCGAACCGGGATGAAAACCTCTATTACCAAAGGTAATATCATATCATTTAACATTATGGGAAATAGTCAAATATTCTGGTTGCGCAGATCGAACCGTCTGAGTTATCAATAGCAAAGTCCGCTGTCATGACTTTATCAATTTTAGTTGCATTTGTTTTTGTAAGCTTAACCACATCTTTAACATCGGCACCGCCTACCATATCCATTGAGGTCACACAGTTATTCTTATCAAGGGTTAGCTGATGTGCATGCCATTGAGAATACATCCAATCCGACGCAACAGCGTACGTGCCTTTATCTGTTGTGAACACATATGCGTATCCATGATTTTCAATTTCTGGTTTTGTTCCTCCTGCTGTACCTTCTACAGCTATGTACGGGTTTCCGTCATCTCCAATCCCAAAATCTTTTATAACGAAATCAGCTTGATTGAAATTCCCTTTTTTTACCTGGGCAAAAGCTATTTTATGTATTGCAGCTGTATTTAAGAAAAGTAAGACAGCAGTTGCTATAATAATAATAACTAAAATACATGTGACTGAGCTCACCCTGTTATGAATCAAGTTAAACTAAGAGAGTAGAACTATCTAGAATTTATTTAAGCAGATTGGTGCATCAGTCGAATTATATAATTTTAAAATTATTTGCCGTAAGACCTAGTGAGGATCTATTTAATGAGTTCAATAATTTTGGATAATGCAATAAATATAACTGTACAATTAATATCATACAATTATCTAACCTAAATCAAGACAATTACATTGGATTGATTTTTTCATATCTTAAAATGAAAATTCGTAAAACGATATTTCAGCTGGAGGAATCCCATATACTATTGTGATATCTTCATGATTAACTATACGGATGTCTCTGTATTGCGAATCTTTCACTGCGGTTCCGTTAACATACACAACAAGAGTTTTATTCTCATTAACCGTAAAATCAAAAATCTGAGTATTGTTAAATTTTTTGCCCCAAATGTCGAAGAACTGACCAAGACTAAATGACTTATTTTCTGGTGATTCTATATGTATTATTCCAGAAATGTCGTGCGTGTGTAACCAATAGATACAGTCGGGTGGCCTGATACCTATACCTGCAGGAACAAGGTAAGAGAGACCGTTTACGAAAATAGTTAGATGCGCATGATAATGAAAATTAAAATGTTCCTCTTTGTCACATTTTATACCACTGATATCGGGATACTGTGCATAGGAGACATCATCGCTCCAATCATGAACTGCTGAAAAACTCAGACAGATATATAGAATGGCTTCAAGTAGAACTAATATGATTATCTGAAAATGCTTCATAATAATAGATGATATTTAGAGAGTAATAAAATTAAATGTAGGTTTAATATGCAACTTCAGAAATACGGAATTTATAATTAATAATCACGAGTTCAATCTGGAAAACAAAAATATTTGATTCCATTTAATTAGCGTAATCTTGTTAACTGAACAATTCTGAATTCGATTGATGTACCATAAATCATATATTATGTTGATTTGTAATGCATGTATATGAACAGGATACTTGGTTTTTCGACACTGGGTTTCATATTGTTAGTAGCATTTTACTCAAATGCGAACTATTTCATATTTGGTCACACCTTTTCAGGAGATGAAAGTGCCTCTTTTTTGACCTTAGTTGAAATGATGAAAATACATTCACAATTGGCTCTGAAGGATGTTGCGTCAAATGTTACTCTTGCGAAGGAGCATGCTGATGAAACAGCTAAACAGCTAACAGCAAATGATACTAAAGAAATTAATGAAAGAAACCCTCGACTTGCAACCGAACTGAATAACACATTATCAGATTTTGTCAAGGCATTTGAATCTGAAAAACCCTCAGAATCAGCAGTTAAAGACAAGGCCAGTAGTCTTGGTGATATATTGTCTGAGGTAGTAAGCGCTAGAATTGATAAACAACAACTTGGTAATGTTACGGTGAAAGCGGCTGTGGTAAATGACTTGGTTGGCAAAACTTTGGAAAACTACAATAGTTCTCTTGGCATGAGAGAAGCAAGTCATGATAAAAATAACACATCTTCCTCAAACTCAACTGAAGCTCCAAAGATAGTGGACAAAGCCGCCTTTGAGGATGCACAAGGAGCCGTATCGCGAGCCATTGCTTTGTATAATGAAATCAAACCAAGTGGAAATGCAAATTCAACTGAATTGGCAAACGCATTGAACTCGCTAAAGGACAAGATAGATAGTAAGAGCCCCTTTGATGAAGCTGACAAAATAGTAGATGATAAAATTACACCTATACTAAATGATATGTTCAAGCTAAAATTGGCTGTTGAAGAAGATCATGGCTGAGAAGAGTCGCATGCTTCTCAGAGAATGAAACACACAAGTCAGATTCAGGCTGATGAGAGAAGGATGTATTTTCTATACCCTTTTATTAGTCTTTTTTATTTTATTTGCAAAAAACGAAGTTGGAAATATTAATGCCCTCATTTTTGAGAATAATCCTTTTTATGGATTAAGTAATGAAAAGGTGAAATCAATTGAGTCTACCACGAATGATAATCTTATAAATATCAAATTAGAGTATTCGCCTCAAACAGTTCAAACAGGATCTCCAGAATTTTTCAAGGTGACTTTATTTTATAAGAATAATAATCAAAGTGTGTTACATGCAGATACTGACGTAATTATAACTAAAGACGGTAAAGAGCTTTACAAAGAGTCAAATGAATTTTCCCAACCTTATGTGCACACTCCAAATGGAATAGTCCTTTCATCATACAAGTTTTCAGGTTCAGGACATTATGTGATTTCGATAAAAGTTGTCGGAATTAACTTTATGCCAGTAGATCCCAAACAAGTAAATTTTGTGGCCAATGTAACTGGGTCCAAGGACAAATATCTAGTAAATATAACAAAATGAGTATGACAAAAACAAGCATACAAGATATAAGTACTACCATCTTATCTCATTATTCTCAAAAGAGCATGATGCCAGGTATGAGACTATTGCATTACAGACTAAAAATAGTTCCAGTATTTATCATTCATACGTTGGAAGGAGTAAATAAGGTTTGATACAGATTTTTTCCGAGTTAAGACGAAGCTTTCTAATACTAATATTATATATTGTGCTCAGCATATCACTTTTCAGTAATACTGATAATTTTTACAATGCAAAAGTATATGGTCATCAATTTACTCCAAATGAAACTGCAAACTTTGTAGGGATTATAGGACAGATGCAAGCAGAATTGGGGCTCGTTCCTGCAAACCTGGCAAATAATAACGTGTCACTTGCTCAAAATCATGCAATTAAGGCAGCTTCCCTTCTGACTCCAAGGATTTTGGTAGAAATTGCAGAAGACAACCCGCGATTAGCCGGTGATCTTAGAAGCGCAATGATTCAGCTGCAAAGCATATCATCATCTTCAGAGAGCCAAATAAAAAGTGTAAGTCAGCTTGTAAATGATCTTAGTAAAAGACTGGGAGAAGACGCAGATGTCAGAATGGCACAGGTGCAACCAAGCTCTTCAAACCCTTTGGAGGGAGCCATGAAGTTTCTAGGAAACATATTTGGTGGTAGCAATACGGAAGTAAAGGATCATGATGCAAAGCTTGAGGCTTTAGCATTAGCGAATGTGATAGATGGTGTGCTAATAAACTATGGTAATGCATATCGTGTTGGATTTGATATGACCAATATGTCAAACATGGTTATGATTGGGAACAACAGTAGTCCAAATTCCATGGTAATGAACAATCCTGTAAAAGGAAATAATTCTGGCACCAGCAATATGAATATGAATATGAATATGCAATCAACGAATGCCTCCTCCAATACGATGACGATGATGGAACACGGCAATGAAATGAACACTGGATACTCATTAGTTAATATGTCAGACTACCAGAGTGCTCAAGCACTGGCTACAAAGGCATCCGAAATCTTTAACACTAAACTTAAGCTTACAACAATGAACAACAACAAAAATGTAACAGCTTTTGTTACCAATCTGGAAAAGGGCCTCACTCAACTTAACGACTCTATTGCAAAAAAAGCCTCGCCTCTAGATGTTATGATGATAGTTCACACACAAATTCATCCTAACCTATTGGAAGCTTTTAACTTACAGCTACGTAAATAATAACTAATTGTGTATGCAATTCATTGAGCCACTTGCAACATTATTTATGCATAAATGCTTTGATCGAGTGGCATAATGAAATTGTTGAATGTTTTCAATTGAGTCTAATTTGGTAGCCCAAGAGAGTGTTGTACTATTCTGAGACGTTTTAGCGATTTAATACAAAAGTAGGTCGATAATGCTGCAACTATAAGAGACAGCAGAATTACCATCAGAGTAAGACTAACTGGCCTTTTTGTTGTATCTACAAATTTCACAGTATCAACATCATGTTGTCCATGTATACTAACAGCGGTCTCATTTACTACTAAACCGAGACGATAGTTTAGATCGTACATGTTCGATCTTTGTATTGTTAGCTTTACATCCCACTCTCCTGGCCGACTCAGGTATCCTCCTTCTATGGAATATGCAGTGTCATTCTTCTTTACCAATTTAGCGAATATAGGTCCTAAACTTAGATCCCGTTTTTTGAATTCAATAAATACATTTGAAACCTGGCTGATATTCTGGTTTTCATCTGAAAGATTAACTGTGAAATTATTAAATCCTACAAAAAATGGTGATATAGCAAGACTTATGGGTACCCCTTGTGCCTCGAGTGCTCGAACAAATTCTCGTTGTGTATCTGTGGCTTTATGTTCTTCGGAGGTACCATCATGAATAATAACATGATCTTGCGGAGTAGGAGGAGAAGTAACTGTCAAGAGAGATGCAGCACCCAAAATACATATCATTAGGATGACCTCTATCTTTATAGTTAATCTGAGTGTCGAATTTCTCGGATAATATTTTTTTTCATGGGGCACTGTTTCATTAGCTTGTACAAAAGGTTGTTTATCTAACATTCTACTGATCCAAAGTTGATTAAGTCCTCCCATAAGGATGGCAGGCAATGCGATACAGAGTTTTACTATTAGCGTCTTTCCATAATCAGAAACCAGCAACTCGTCAGTGGTATCTATATGTAACCATGCCAAAGTTAGTCCAGTTATACCGATGAATCCGATAGAAGCAGTCGCAAGAACTGAAAATCTGGCTAATATTACTAATTCAGTAAATTTTGATTGTACAGTAACCTTTTGAAATTTCTCTGAGATAACTTTAGTTAAATTGTTCACATTTGGAAAAAAGACATATGAAATGTACATTAATCCCCCAATCCAAATAGAAACAACTACAGAATGGATAAAATCCGTAAGAATCCCTATTTGAGACCAAGATTCTAGTGAACTACTATGACTTACGAAACTATTTGCGGCAATAAAAATACCAGTAGCAAAGAGTATAAAGTATAACAGAATTGTTCTCGCAGTAAGAGACTTGGATCCATTAATTTTAGAATCTTTTAACACTACTCTACTGTAAAAATAACTTGCAAAGATTACAGTTACACAACAAGTAATCCTAATCAGCCAAACTAGACCATTATTTGTTCCAAAAAAAAGTAGTGTCAAGTTAATAAAGTAATTTGACTCAGATTCACTTATCACAGCTGCCTGAAATAAGAGTAGCAATGTCGACATTATTGCCATCACAATCGAAGATGCAAAGATTGGTGTACTGACTCTACGTCTTGATAGAAAGTCTAGTATAGACCTTAATCCTACTCTGTTGAGATTATTCCAAAGATAGATTTGCGAGACTACAAATCCTAAGATACATACCTCTCCTATTATGATAGGACCCTTCATGATTGCTAAGATTGGAGAAAATAGGTTCTCCTGCTGTGCAGCATTTTTCCCCACGTCCTCCCTGCCCATCAAACGTCCAACTCCCACAACATACGTTCCCTTTGCTACGTGACCGTCATCTATAGACAAGGTGAGCCAAGAAACAGAGTATACTCCATTCTTAATCAGATTCTTATCTATTGATATTGTTCCTTCCCTACCATTTTGACCAGTTATCTTGAAATCATTATTATCTGCTCGTTGTCCTGCAGTATTTGAGACATGAATGTAACTCACCTTAGGGTCTGGTCTTTCAGAAAACAAGATGGATATCTTAGAGGGAAACGACTGAAGTTTTTCAACTATGGAATTGGGTGCCAAACTATATCTGTCTGGAACGGCGTGACCATATACATTTATAGGGTTTGGTAAAAGTATGGAGATACAGAATAAAATTAATAATAAGTAAATAATAGATAATGATTTTATTCGATATAGGCAGAAAGTTTTCAATGAGATTTAGGAATAAAATTTTTTTTTACAAGAATATTTCAGTTTATTTCTTTAGCGTCTTCAAAAAAGTTAATGGAGGGTAGAGTTTCCCTTCGTTTGATTTATCATATTTACAAGTTCATTATTTGAGGTGTATGGCTCAGGAAAGGCTACATCTGCCCTTGAAGATATGCATCCAAAGCCTCCACGTTGAGCCTTTTGTGTTACTCCGTCCGATATCTGTTTTGTAGAATTGTCCTGCTTCCCTTCTCCTTCTGCTGTCTGACATTGAAAATCAAGAGACAAAGTCACATTATTAATTGTGCCAAAGAGTCTGTAATTATATGTTGTTTCTATGGTAGGATAAAATACTGCCTCGTAATGTCCGGATTCATTAAATGCTGGTTCTATTTCAAATACCTTCTTTTTGTCTCCCGCAGAAATTTCGAACTTTAGTGTTTTCTCCAGTCCTTCAACCATTTTTGTTCCATTGGCGTTTCTATCAAGTGGATTAGTTGGATCTGCCTTGCTAATGAAGGCTTCAGCACCCGATTTGTCATCTACATAGACAGGTTCATTTATGGATCCTACGGTAATCCAATAATCCTGATTTCCGATACTATATAGTCTACTTTCGTGAGCTGAAGTGTTTTTTATCTCCGTAGAGTATAGCACTCCGAAAACAGTCGTAATTATGATTGACAAAACAATCGATCGTATTTTCATTTATCACACAATAAATTTAGTTTTATTTAATAGCTGTGGTACAGCAATCGAATAATCAAAATCCTAATCTAGATTTTGGCCAGAAAACTAGTTTGAATCCAAATGATGTATTTGCCCTCTAATCGAAGGGCTGAAGGACTTGTCTGTCAAGAACATATGGCATCATTCTCGTTACTACAAAATGGATTAGGAAAGGTTCCGCGCAGTTCCTATTCCATTAATGAATCGAGCACTATTTTCGCAAGCTGCCTATATGTATTAGATGGGAAGAGATAAATATCGATTCGGGTACATTCGACAAATGTACTAGACAAGTAAAAACTAATGTGGAGTAACACGGTCGTGAGCAGAATCGTTACCGAGATCTTTCATGTAATTTTTAATTGCCTGTCTCTTTGCTAGTATCTCAGATTCGATATCGGCCCCCTCATTCGGGATCATAATGATAATGATTATGGCTGCGACTACTGCTAAAATTAGTCCAAGAAGTAATTTCTTAATCATTCTTTAATCGCGGGTTTTGTGTTATGATAACTTATTATTTATGGTCTCAATAGACTTATTCAAGTTAGTGGCTACTGAGATGCATGCGTTGAAAAATGACAAATTGTAGGAGATTCGACAATTTCCAAATTAAAGGGAAGTTGTAGATTTGGATATACTTGACCATACAACGCACCTGAGTAAGTTTTTGATGGAATTTCGTTTTCCTGTATTGACTTTTGATGTTCCTCGAGTCCGTTTGAATGTCTTGTATCAAAGGAGTGTCTGATTTTGTCCATATTGAAATTAGTATCATCACATTATTTTTGCCCAATGTTATAATATGCTTTTTGGTACACAAATCGAACTTAACTTTAAAAATATCGTTGCTTCATACGTGAGAACATATGTCGTTATTGAAGCAGGTAATTCTCTGGTTTTTACTAACAATAGTGTTATAACAATTTCAGATCTGGGCTATAATGAAAAAAATAATCATTTGTATGTAAAAGAATTCCAGCTAGAAGAAACAATGACGGTCGTAAAGTCGACACCTAATTTTACGGAGGTAGCACTAAATCCAGTCTCAACCAGATCTAATGTTACTGGGACTATGGCGAATCCAATCATGGATGCATTTAGGATCCTCTTTGGGCAGCAATAATATTCAAGTTAGTAAAGGATCTAAAGTGCACGGATAGAACTATTAAATTAAGAACATTCAAGGCCTACCATCAAATTTTGCATGTTTTCATTCATCTTGTCAATATACCCGATTCCTTTCTTTTGTTTATCCTTTGTTAGACCTTCAATTGGACTTAAAACAAGTACTTTAGCATCCGGGATCTCCTGAGCTACTGCTGATGCATATCGTGGGTCTATCAACTCTTCAGAGTATATGACATGTAGACCTAAATTTTTTGCGAGCTGAATAATTTTTACAAGTCGTTGAGGATTTATTTCTTCCTCTGGTCCAGTAGTAGTGATGCTATGCTGGTTTAATCCGTATCTTTTAGCAAAATATGAAAACGCATTGTGAAATGCTACAAAATCTTGTTTCTTACAAGACTTCAAGCCGGTTCTTATAGTTTTATCAAGAGTGTCAAGTTCATTTATGAAAATCTTGGCGTTTTGAGCGTAGTAATCCCTGTTATTTGGATCTATCTTTATTAATCCATCACGAATATTTTCCGTTTCTTTCTTTGCAAATGCCGGATCTTACCAGATATGTGGATCAAAGCTCTTTGTCCTGTTGTCAATATATGAAGCATTTATGCCGTTGCTTGATTCGATTTATCTTTCCAACCATCACATTGTAGAAAATTAAGAGGACTGCTCGCCGTTCTAGCCAACTCGTAATACTTGGATACTATATTTACTACAGTTTTGTTGTCCGATCCTTCATCAAACGGATATGCGAAACTTGTTGCGTTAATTCCGTGTTCCTGAAGACATTCCTTTGACTGTCCTATCTGATATTCGAGGCCCTTTTTTGATGAATCGCTTAGATTACCATGATTCATGGTGTGAGATCCTATGTCATGTCCTTCTTTTTATAATGTTTCTAACTCTGTCCAATTCATATACCCCTTTTTATTGTCCAGATATTTACACACAACATAAAATGTAGCCTTAAATCCATACTTGTCAAGTATGGGTTTGACTTGAGTAAATTGACTAATACGATTATCATCAAAGTTTAAAATTACTACCTATCATTTGTTCCACCTTCAGACGGAGGCTGTGCATGTAATTCATCTTGGAAGTTAAATTGTTGGATGCCGAGAAATAATAGAAAGCCAATTAAAATTATCAGAACACATATGTTAACTCGAATAAAATTTAATTTCTGATTAACTTGTCAAGAATCAGACGTTCAAGAGCCTTAACAGAATATATAGATATGTTTGAATTCTTACTAAGCAGTTGATCATAATTTCAGTCTCTTTTAAAGTAAAGAGTTAGATCATTAAGCCAGTGTGCCAACTTTAGTCTTTAGTAAGTTTTCGAGAATACGTAAACATACAGACTTTTTACGTCAAACCTTATTTAAAATTAATAAAAAACTTATATATTCATAGCAATAAATCTTCAGAATATGAGAATAAATTTAATAATAATTTTATTTTTTCTAACTTTATCAGTTCCAGTTTCATTTTATTATCAAAATTTGTATGGACAAAATCAAAAATCAAATGTGACATCTGAATTTAATGCAAACGTTACGTCAAACTCCAAGCCTAGAAATGGCAAATTCTTGAACTATAGAACCCGAAAAATAAATATGCAGCAGTTAATTTTGATGACACAAGTCTACAAAAAACTAATGGCCTATGCTTATACTTAGATATCTGTATCATACTGTTTATCTATTTTACACAGACAAAGAAAGATGTCTCTTTTGGAAGGAAAAAGATTTTTAACGTATGTCACAGTTGCCTTATTGATTTCGTACGTAATAATTACTATTGATAGTATCCATGCTGCTTCAGATTTACCTCAAACTGATACATCAAGCACAAAGGATGAATCACAAAATCAATGCACAGGTGCAACAGCCATTACAAACATTCAGACGTCTGGAAGTCAATCTGGATTTCCTTCAGAAAATGTTAATGACAAAAATCCTAATACCCTATGGTCTGACTATGGCCTAGGATCATGGATACAACTTGATCTCGGAAACGCTAAAAAAATCTGCAGCGTAGACATTGCGTGGTACAAAGGAAATCAGAGACAGACCAACTTTGTTATATCGACTTCTTCGGATGGAGTTGCATTTACTAATAAAGTAACGGGTAAAAGTTCTGGTATAACGTTAGATCCTGAGAAGTACAGCATTCCTCTTACACATGCAAGGTACATTAAGGTTACTGTTAGCGGTAATACTCAGAATAATTATGCAAGTATAACAGAAATCTCTGTAAACGTAATTTCAAATTCGATTTCATCAAATTATTATATTGGAGCAGCAGGTGACTGGGGTTCTGCTCGTAATGATAACTGGAAAAAGACTGTACAGTTAATGATAGACAATAAAGTAGATCTAGCATTAGGACTTGGTGATTATGCATATGGGAATATGAAAGAATTTCAACCGGTTGTCGATGAATTAAAGAACGCTGGAATTCCAATGAAAGGTGCTAAAGGAGATCATGATTCAAATTCTTATGCAAAAATGTTTGGACAACCATCTATGGTATACGGGTTTGATGCAGGACCGGCTAGAATAATATTACTTGATACAGCAAACTCACCTTCTTCAAATGCTGCATTCCTAGAAAAAGAACTTAAAGCAACGAAACAACCATGGAAGATTGTTATAACGCCCACCCCTTTATACACAAGCCCATCAACGCATGGCGAAGATAAAGATCAAGCCAAGGCTTTACAACCACTATTCGATAAGTATAATGTAGATTTAGTATTGTGGGGTGACAACCATAATTATGAAAGAATAAAGTTTCCTAATAAAGACACAGTTTTCGTACAGTCTGGAACTGGTGGAGAATCTCACTATGATTTTAATGGACAAAAAGAAGTATCTTTATATCAAAATGATAAAGACTTTGGGATTACAAAAATAACTGTTAATAGTAATTCCCTATCAGGACAGTTTATTTCTCATAGTGGAAAGATATTAGATAGCTTTAGTATTTCCAAATAGCTACTTGATACTGATGATGACAGAATATAATTCAAATCTAAAATAAATAGATCAGTAAGAAGGTAATATACCATGAAAATTGGAATACTAGGGTCCGGTGATATAGGTCAGCAGAAACTAGCAAATGGTCTTATCGAGCTTGGACGCCATGTTAGAGAACGAAGTAATTTTTCATATTGTTTAGGACCAATATATCATTTCAATTCTTTCGTCTAGTTGGATTGTAAGAGATAGGTTGAAGGTTATTTGGTGCGGTTGGATAAACCAACCTACAATTTAAATATTCCAACACTTAATCGGGACTGAAATGTCCAGTATTCTTATTACAGATGAACTCCCTCGAATTCCCAAGGTGGCCATTGGCGTACTCGTTGGTATTATGTTATTCGCAATGTTTATTGTAGGATTTGACCAAGGTCAACTATTTAGTTTGGCTGAAGGACAGAGTGCCTATGATTCAATGTGGCTTCATGAGTTCACTCATGACATGAGGCATGCTGCCGGATTTCCGTGTCACTAACTCATATTTGGAGAATACTTTGAAGACATTAACTTTTCTTGCAATTACTTTGATATAAGGTGTTATAGCTGGCCCTATTCTCGCGTTTCTAAATCTAGCTCTAGTAGAACCATATATTGATTCGGCAATAGCATTAGAAACTCAAAAAAGGTATCCTCAGGAGAGAACGTAAATATGGCAGGATTGATTGATTATAGATTTTGGCAAAAGGGAGGTGCTTTTGCAGGTGGTGCTATTTATGGGGTAGCCTTGTCGTCCATGTTTGGAATAATCTTTGTATTTGCCAGAAATCGATTACCAGGTAGTAATAACAAACAGAAAGCAATGTTCCTTGCTGGAGTGGTGTGGTTTGTACTCTATCTGATGGTGGCTGTAAAATATCCTGCCAATCCACCAGCAGTTGGAGACCCAGAGACGATTTGTTACCGTGAGGCTTTGTATCTTGGCTACATTATGACATCAGGTTTTGCAGCCTTGGGGCTAGCTATTTCTTGGAATAGAATACCAATAAAATCAAAGAAGATAATTATTCCATTGATTTATGCAGTGATTATTGTAACGGCATACCTTGTTATGCCTTCCAATCCCGACAAGATAGTAATATCCAAGCACTTGATTCAAACTTTCAGAATCTTGACTGCTTTAACAATCGGCGTCGTTTAAATAAGATGGTCTCTTATTTATAAAACATAGGTTAGATCCTGATCAATAACAATGTCACCATCTTGAGTATTGTTTGTGATTCGATTTTTTCCTTTGAGTACAAATTCTCCTTGAATATCATTAGATTAGACATATGCATCAAACGTTGACAGAGTCATGAGCGGTGAATTCACTTTAAGTGATTCCTATGGATCAATCTGTGTTACCAAAATATTCTATTCTACCCCATAATTCTTGAATTTATTGACATTGAGAATTCTTAACTAAATTCATTCCAATGTTATAATCAGTCAACCGCTTTTCCATAGGTTCAAATTGTATTAATTCTGCGATCCTTACTAAATCAATTACCTTAAAACAAATTTGATTGAGCTAGATTGAAGTTCGCAAATCCTTTTTCAATCAGATTGGATAAATATAAAATTAATTTCTCATTTGGTACATTCTCCAAGAGCAGTACATCTAAAAAAATAAGATATTAGAAAAATGATTTCTATATAATAATGTATACGTTATCCTTCATTGTTAATCGTCATGTTACCGCCATTCATCGTCATGTTACCCATAGCTCCGCCTTCTTCTGCTCCTGGCATAATTTCGTCAACACCTATCACGACTGTGGCAGTCTGGCCGAATTTTACTTCTTTATCAGTTGGATTTTGTAAAGCAATGTCAGTTATTATTCCATGTTCTCCCTGCATAGTTGATTCCACATCTACATGATACAGACACATTTGTCCCGGCTTCGACAGTTCTTTAATAAGCTCAAACTCAGCAGGTACTAAGTTTGGTGCTTGACCAATAAGGATTTTATACGGACTCTCTGACTTACTATCGCATGGAAGTTTTACAGCCACATGACCAACCATTATCATGTATGGAGTAGTATCGTACAAGTGGATATAGTCCTTTGCAGGAATAGTTTTGCCTTCTAAAATGATAGTTTGTGAGTCTCTAACAACTGTTGATTTCTCCTGTGATTCTTGTGCACTGGAATATTGTGAGGTTGCAATGAGTACCGATGCCGATCCTAAAATTGCGATCAATATTGATGCTATGCAAAGTGACGTGATTTTTCTACATTTCATTATGCGGTAACAAAACATAATAATATTTATGTGTTATAGTACACTAATCGAATTGCCCCTCAATGATAACACAAACTAGTTTATAGTTAACAAATTATACATAATTCAGATTTATTTTCTGATGGCCGTATTTCTTCCGACATAATGCTGGTTCAGTCTTGTAACTATTTAAGAAACAGTAAACCAACTCTCAGGTTAAAATTTCATTGTATCGTTCAATAAGTGGAGCTTTCTTAGCATCCTTCAACTTTAACGAAACTGGTATCTATAAGGTATCTGTTGAGCTGGCAGGAATAAATTTCATTCCCATAAACCCGGTGTTTGTTAACTTTAATGTGATATCTCCCCCTGGCTCTACGGAAAATTTGAGAATTAACTTTGCAACTTCAATTTTGAACAGCGATAGGGCGTCTCCTTCAAATAGTTGGAGCAAAGAACTTGCCGCGCCGTATGATATGATATTCTAGTGATTGGACAGTTTTTCAAAATCGAATCTATTACTAATCTTTTGTAGTGGATGAGAAAGTGCTCATGATCTACTTAAAATTTTGGCCCAAACTAAATTAGTGATGCTACCTTCTCTTCATGATGAATGTACTTATCCGACAATACATAACCAAAATGCCCCTTCCCTACTATTAATTACCTAATAGAAATTAGCCAACAAATTCTATAATACTATCCAGTATCAATCTCATACTTGCAAAAATGACAGCTATGAAGATCATCATTTTGAATTTGTCTTGGTCTGTTCTTGTTACTATCTTTATACATACGTAGGAGCCCACGTCAGCCGTACTAAAAAGAATCGCGATAAAGTGATGGTATTTTTCAGATGGAAATTCTGCAGAGATGTGAGAGAAGGGCAGCCGCATCAGTCTCAAGAACGAGAAGCACTCCCGTAGCAATGTATGTTTCTTTTTCATAGTGCAATCTAATCAGCGTCTAATGAATGAACTTAATTACAGTTAGCTAAAAATCTAGGTCTGATCGTTCCTTTATTTCTTAATACTCATCACACCTTAGTACAGGCTACTGGGGATTTGAATAGAATAGACCAGCTTTTCATAACATTTATCACAAGTCATTCTATCGAGAAAAAGATACAGTGACTGTGTTTTTTGCCCGCATTGCTGACAACAAGTTTCAATTACAGGTTCCATGCTATATTTAAAAATTGGCAATTTATATCTACTTGGTAAATGATTACTATAAAATTATAATTAATGGTTCGTCCTATCTATTTTACTGAAAAATATTATAGAAAAGTATGTTATTTGCCAGTTTGGCCCATTCCTAAGCGCAAATTTAGCTGAGTAGGTTTATCATTGGCATTTTAATTAAAATAATTGATTTGGTCTCGAAAATAGTATCTTAATAGTCATGCGGATTGAAATTTACAACAAAATTGAACGAAGATATCGGATCCATTCCTAAAGTTTTTACAATGAAAAAAAGACAGTTTTATTTGTTCCATACTAATAGGAACGATGTTTTTGATTCTCATTTGGATGCAGTGCAGACTGTAGTTATCAAATTGAATTCGTTGCGGCAATTGTTTTACAATTAACAAACACTACTTCAGTTTCTAAATTAATGCAAATGGACAACACGATATTTAATATGTCAAAATACAAAGAAGCCGTCATATGCTATGACAAAGTGCTAAATATTGATCCTAGATATGTTGGTATCCTATACAGTAAAGGGATGGTATTTTGTAAGCGGGGCATGCATCAGGAAGCAATTACCTGTAATGATAAGGCTTTAGCTATGACCCCACTTATCCACATATCCTAAACTCTGAAGATTTGATACTCATAAACCCCAAACATTGGAAAATGATGCAGCATCTGATATCAAACCACGAAAGTGGATTTTGGTTTAGAATCTATTCTATCCTAATTTAAGAAATTATGTGTGATTAGACGATAAATTGTAAGCACCCTTTTTCAACAGGTAAATTATCACGGAAATAAACAAAAAATTATGGTAATGTAAATATAAGTAACAATTTATCTCAGCTAGGGGAATAAATGTAAGTGTATCCCTTCAAGATTGAAAAGTGATCCAATGCCGCGTAACGTAAGATTCACTTTAGTATTACTCTCCCATCCTCCTTTTACTGTTGCAGATCCAGCTAAGTCTCCTCCCCCTCCTACCAATGTTAGATTTTGGTTAACTGGATTAGTTGAATTATTCGTAATCTTAACCGATAATCCTTTATCATTTACTATCTCAAGTCCTGAAATCTCTATTCCCTTTACTGAACTCATTAGATGATAAGTTGATTTCGAATAATGGGGAGGCATTTGTCCCATATCCATACCGCCCATACCGCCCATTTGACCACTGCCCATACCGCCCATTTGACCACTGCCCATACCTGTCATATTATTAGGCATCATTTGCGCAGATAATTGTCCAGATGAAGTAAGACCTGTCAGCATGACCATGAGAATTCCCAGCACGACCACACTCAATCCTAACTTGTCTAATTTCTTAGAATTCAATACATTGATATCCAATCAGCTTTAATATATTCCTCTTGGATGCAATGCAATACGGTGAATGCCATTGCAGGGGCATCTAGTAAATTCGACCAATGTACCAACAGCTATAATTACACCATCACCTAACAGTGAAATAATGCACAAAATAAAAAAAATGGCGATAGGATTATTCATTCTAGTCACAATCACATCAGCAGGGCTATCGTTGAATCTTATTTCTATTATTCCAGCCCAGGCACAAACGCAGATGCAGCCCACCACACAAAATAATACAGTTCCGGCTAACTCAAATACAACGGCACAAGGCAAACCGGTATTAGTTCACATATCTAGTGGAAATAGTAACAACACTCACGAAGTTCATTCTGCACAGATGGGAGTAGATCATGCACTGTCGTTACTAAGAGCAGGAAGCGATGTTGCCATATTGCTGGACGTCGATGGAGTCAGGATTGCTGCAATGAATGTAGATCCGAAACTAAAAGCTGAGAGTGATAATCTGAAAACATTTCTCAAAGAAGGAGGAAGAGTGATAGCATGCGATCATTGCATTTCGATGGCCGGACTTAACAATAAAGACATGTTATCTGGAGTAGAAATTGATACTCATCCCGCAATGCCTGGAATGCAGAAATTCCTGAACCAAGATAACGTTGTAGTCCTAGATTACTAAAATAAACTTCCCCTCTCCTTTTTTTTGGAGTATGCGGACATGGTGCATCTGTCTCTTTCATGAAGGAATTTATTTTCCATTTATTATAGTTTAAAATTGCGATATCATGAAGATTCTTTGTGCGTCGAATCAATTCTTCATATATGCGAAATTTTACCTCATCCCTGTCAATGGTTGTATGCAACAAATCACGAATTTACCCAAGCTTTGAATATTGTATCTAGCATGACTAGATGAATCCTAATCTTACCTGCAAAATTGAGATAATTTATCCAGTTTTTGAATATTATTCATTTCCCCATATATCTCTCAATATCTATATATACGATTGATTTCGAACAAAGTCCGGGTTGAAGGGAAAGAGTATCATAATTACACTTTGCTTTACTGCTATACTATTAGTAATCTTACATATCCTCATGTTTGACCAAATTTCGATTCTCCCTAACTCGTTTGCCCAGTTAGCTGACACAGGCGGAGAAAAAGATAAGGTAGTTATCTTAAATTTTGATGACGGCCGTAAGAGTCAATTTACCCAGGCCAAACCAATACTTGACAAGTATGGATTTAAGGCAACATTCTATGTTGTGTGTAATTATCTGGACAATAAGGAAGGGTATATGAATTGGAAAGAGGTAAAAACATTACAAAAAGAAGGACATGATATTGAATCTCATACAATGAATCATGCCAATCTAAGTGATTTATCAAAGAAAGACGTTATATACGAAGTGGGACAGTCAAAGAAATGTCTTGAAGATCATGGAATAAATGCCACAACTTTTGCTTACCCATTTAATGAGGGTGCGAGTGATAAGAAAGTCATTAATATAGTAGCAAAATATTATGACTTGGCTAGGACCGCCAGTAGTCCCATTACATTTTTACGGTGTGATGTGTCGAAAGGACAACAATCGAATCAAGATGACTGTAGACCATACAGCAAAAAGGGTGATCTTACTTATGCTAACAGGTATACAATACGGGGTTGGAGTCATGACTTGTCAAGACAAGTGAACTCGTATGACAACCCTGCATTGTTTGACAGATTTATACAAGTAGTAAACAGCCAATTTGAATACAATAAAAATGGAATCATAAAAGCAATCCCAATAATCATTTATCACAGAGCAGGTGACAGCGGGGTGGCAGACTATAACACTGATCTAGATTTGTTTGAAAAAGAGATGAAATATTTGCATGATGGACATTTTACCGTTTTGACTATGGCTGATCTGGCATATAATAAAAAAAGTAACTATTTATACATAAAAGAATTTTCAACACCAAAAATTATGTTGGTAAAAGCAATTCCAAATACCACAGTTAAAGCTACAGAACCAACTATGGTAAAAGCAATTCAAAATGCCACAGCTATGGATGTATTAATGAACTTATCCAAAGCTATTACCAGTATCGTTCCCAAGCAGCCATTAAACGTGGCACTTCACGATAATGCGACCTCAATTGAGGTGGCTAACAAGCTCATCGATGCAGCTACATTAGACCCACTGAATGCTCACGCCACATTGACGAACTTATCCAAAGCTATTACCAGTATCGTTCCCAAGCAGCCATCAAACGTGGCACTTCACGATAATGCGACCTCAATTGAGACGGTTAACAATCTCATCGATGCAGCTTCTATGGCGTCTCTGAATGCTCATGGCAGTGGAATAGATCATGGGTATGTAGGATGATTCACTTCTCTATGAGTTGAAAATGTTCCTTATAGATCATATGAAATAGACTACTCATCAGTATTAATCCCGGAATTTATTCAATGATATAGAAATTTGTAATTACAGATTAGTCATGGTAACTTGTGTCCGTAATAGAGTTACAGTGAAAGCAGCTTATGATAGTGTTCATGCATGTTGAACAAGTATCATATTTTATGATTGATTACATTTTTGAAGACTAATAAATTCTCTAGTACAACCATCGAAGGAAATGCCTTGATCCAATGCAATGCAATTGCCGGTTAATACATTCAATTGTTGTACCATAAGAGAATTATATGACATATGTAAAATACTAAAATGACTTTGAAATGCAAAATATTTTATACGATCTCATCATTCGTGATATGCCTCCTACTGTCTTTATCGTTATCTTCGGTATCAGCTCACAACTTTACACCTAATGAGAGTGCTTCGTTTCTATCTTTAGTCGATCAGATTAAATCGGCATTAATGCCAATTAAAATTGATATTGCTTCTGATACTGATTTGGCCCAGGAGGAAGCGCAATATGCAAGAATGCTTCTTACAGACAATGTTACGAAGGAACTAAGGGAAAGAAATCAAAGAGTGGCAAATGAGATAGTGGGGGTGCTTGACTCTTTACAAGACTTGTCCGCTCAGAATGTTAGCAATAAAATCACCCGTCTCAATAATCTATTAACAGAAGCCATATCGGTTCGAATTGACAAGAATCAATTGAGGAACTCAACTGTTCAGGCTTTGGCGTTTGCTAATGATATTGATAAAATTTTGGAAGAGTACACATTGGCAGTAAAAGGTGGAAATGCCTCAATGGCTATGAATATGGCCATGAATATGAACAAGAGTGCTATGAATATGCCCTCTATGAGGGATACGGCAAATCACTCTACGAATATGTCTATGAAGGGGAATGATACTGGTAGTGAAATTGTTAAAAAGACTGATGCGTATCAGAGGGCGGGTGCATTAACTGATACTGCTATAGATAGATTTAACAGAGAGTTAAAGGGAAAATCAAACGATACTTCATCAGAGAATGTGGAAAAGGGACTTGAGCAACTAAAGACCGCTATAGGAAATAATGCCTCCCTAACTACTATGATGGGGATAGTCCATGGCCAAGTTCATCCTAACTTAATGGCAGCCTTTGATTTACAACTTGCTCCAACTTCTAACCAAAATAAAGCCAGTATGTCCATGTCGATGAGTAATATGGACGGACACTCCATGTAGGACAATATAATGTGTCCAAGCTAATAAGCATTTCTTAACTACGCATAGTAACACAGGATACAAAAAACTCACCTGGCAATTCATAATCGATACAAAATGTATATCCCATTAATTTAATAAAAGCTATTAGCGATATCGTGCCGAGGTGCTTTGAAACCTTTTAGGGGTACTGATGACAAACTGATATGTTATCAAAACATAACAATGACATTATTTTTCATGGTAAAGATTTTTTTGATACCAAAATATATAGTATAATTTCGATTAGTGTACTACAAAAGTTAAATACTTTTCCATATTGTTACTCATAAATGAATAGCTGTAGAATCGTAGTGCTAAGCGTAGCTTCAATATTGATCGCAATTTTAGGATCGGCATCGGTACTCATTGCAACCTCACAATATTCCAGTGCACAAGAATCACAGGAGAAATCAACAGTTGTTAGAGACTCACAAACTATCATTTTAGAAGGCAAAACTATTCCTGC
>DATBHO010000124.1:0-19500 GCA_036557405.1 Nitrososphaeraceae archaeon | reverse complement strand
TAAAGAGTCCACAATACCTAAATAAACAATAATTGTAACCACAATTCCAAAAGAAACAGTGGCAAGTAATCTTTTATCTATCAAACCGATTTCTGGTTTTACTCCATCATATTTTTGATTGACATTATAGATGATAACAATTCAATATCACTATGATTCAAATGTTTTAATATTATTTTGCACCAAGAATATTTTTCTTTGATAGGGCATTGTCAAGTTCTTCTCTTGTCATAAGTCCTTTTTCAAGTACCAAATCTCTGATACTCCTATTCGTTGTCACAGATTCTTTGTAGATCTCTGAAGCTTTAAGGTAGCCAATGTGGGAATTGAGCAGGGTGACCAAAATTGGGCTCTTTTCCACTAAGGATAATAGTCTCTGTTCATTTGCTTTTAATCCATCTATCATATTTTTTGAATAAACGGGTAGAAAATTTTTTAACATATCCGTTGACTCTAACATATCTCTAATCATTCCAGGTAACATTACGTTTAGTTCAAATTGGCCTGCCTGAGCAGCTAGGGCAACCGAAACATCATTTCCTATTATTATAAAACAAATCATGTTGAGGCATTCTGAAAGTGAAGGATTTACTTTACCAGGCATTATAGACGATCCTGCGTGTACTGCAGGAATGGTAATTTCTGATAAACCCGCTGTTGGACCTGAAGACATCAACCTGAGGTCATTTGACATTTTTATTAATTCTATTGCAATGTTTCTCAAGACTGAAGAACACATTGTTACTTCAAACTTACTTTGTAAGGAATAAAAATAGTTCTGCGAAGACTTTAAACTTAATCCAGATATTTGCGAAAGGTATTTGATTACTAACCTATCATATCCAGGTGGTGCGTTAGCACCAGTACCAACGGCGGTTGCACCAAGCCCCACATACTCTAAATCAGAACATACATCTACAATTTTATCCAGCCCCCTTCTAAGAGAAAAGGCGTATTCATTGAATTCCTCTCCCAAGGTCACGGGTATTGCATCCATAAGATGGGTTCGACCAATTTTTATAGCATCTTTAAATTCCTGAGCTTTTTTTTCAAGCGAGATTATGAGCAAGTTAAGAGAATCCACAATTTCTTTCACATTCATTAATAACGCTATATGCATAGCTGTTGGAAAAGTATCGTTACTAGATTGTGACATATTTACATCATCATTCGGATTAATGGAAGAATAATCGCCAATTCTATGGCCACTGATTTCAAGAGCCTTATTTGCAATTACTTCGTTCATGTTCATGTTGAATGCGGTCCCTGCGCCCGAGTTAATTGAATCAACTATGAATTGATCCAACAGATGCCCACAAAGTATTTCGTCGCATGCTTTTACAATCACATCAGCTTTCTCCGCAGGTAGTACACTCAAATTTTTATTAGCAAGTGCTGCGGAGCGTTTTATCATAGCAAATGCCTTTATCATGTTTACATGAGGTTTCTGACCTGTTACTTTGTATTGGTTCGAGGCTCGTACTGTAAATGGTCCATAATAAGCATTAGAAGGGACTTTGACCTCCCCTAAAGAATCTTTATCAACACGATATGACTCCATAAATACAAAAACTAGTAATTATCTAATAAATCAATCGACTCCGCATAAAGACAGACTGTTTGCAAGAATTATTAATTTCAAATTTTTACAATATAGACAATAGATTTTGATCTACTCTCCGATGACTTTTACTAGCACCTTCTTGTTTCTACAACCGTCAAATTCGCCATAAAAGATTTGTTCCCAAGGCCCAAAATCAAGTTTACCGCCTGTGATGGCAACTACTGTTTCTCGACCCATTATCTGACGTTTTAAATGTGCATCAGCGTTATCTTCTCCAGTATCATTATGAGAATATTGTTCTGTTGGGAAATGAGGAGCAATCTTCTGAAGCCATTTTTCGAAATCCAGATGCAAACCTCTTTCATCATCATTAATAAAAATGCTTGATGTAATATGCATGGAATTTACTAGACATATACCTTCATTTACGTTAGAGTCTTGTACTATTTTTTCTATTTCTGGTGTTATATTGATTAATTTGAATCTCTTCTCAGTATGAAAATTCAAGTATTTAGTAATCGATTTCATGTTACTGAAAAAATATTCTTATTATTTAAATTATTCATGTTTTGGTAAATAAAAAAACTCTTATTAGATCTACTAATAAATCAAATCGCCTAGAGTATGCTCACACGTAGAGTTAATGTTGAACCTGATTTACTCTGTTTGATACTTACCATTGTACTAATATCTATCGTGTTAGGTTTTAAATTCAATGATAGTAATAATTCATATGCTCAATCAGATCAATTTTCCCAACTTGAAGAGGCTTCAAAAACCCAAGCAATATTGCGCTTCCAAAGTCAATTTTGTGGAATTAATTCAACACCACATAGTAACTCCTTCGTTTCCGAATATCCACTCCCAAAGAAATGTGAAATGCCTTTGGGAATACTAGCAGATAACGATTCAGTATGGTATTTATCGACAAAGCTGGGGCTTCTTGGCAAGTTCAACACTAAAGATAACACTAGTAAGGAGTTCACCATCCCTTTATGGGATAGTCGTTCAAAGCCCACCGATGTATCACAAACATGGGATCTGAAAATGGATCCAAAAGGTAATATCTGGTTCACGGATGAGAAGCAAAACGGAATTTGGAAATATAATCGAATTAATAGTAGCTTCATCTTCGTTCCTGTCCCAGAGCGTCCTTCAGCTTTCGGTACTACCTACCCAGTCTCAATAGCGTTGGACAATAATGAGATTTATTTTGTAGGTATTCGTTCTAAGTCTCTTTGGTTTGGGAATATTTCAAATTTGAAAAATAATTCATCTGTAGGTATGTCAAATATCTCTCTCCCACTGTCCTCATTTAAGGGAATAGATCCAGAATTAGTCAGTACTGGATCAATTGCATTAGACAGGGATCGTAATGTCCTGTGGATTTCGGCTCTTGCCTTTGCAGTTAAAGGTCAATTATTTAAGTTTGATTTAGCTTCTAGAACGTTCACTCCGTTTAATCTGCCGACCCACCTTACTTCACCTGTAGGAATTGCTATAGATGAAAATGGAAATCCCTGGATTACTGATCATGGAACCAGTATATTTTTTATGGTTAATGCTACTACTGGAAAGGTTACTGAATTTAGCACATCACCACTTTCAAGGATCTCTCCAAATATTCCAAAGGATTCCGGTTATACACTGCCATATTGGGTCAAGATGGACACATCAGGAAATCTTTGGTTCAATGAGCACATTGGTAACAAGATTGCAAGATTTAATACTACTGACGCATCACTCGTTGAATATTGGATACCAACACAAAATAATTTGTGGGCGCCGTGTACCATTAACCAAGCCTCATGTGGAATTTCGAATGCTCTTCAATTTTCGATAGGCAAAAATAACCAAGTGTGGTTTTCTGAATGGACAGAAAATAAACTGGGCATGTTGAACGGTTCAAGACCTCTACCATTTGCTGTGGATACAAGCTCTAGAGAAATGAGTATAAAGAGAGGCCAAACCGCTGAAATACCCCTTACTGTATCCGCAAAGAACCCGGTTAATCTTAAAATGATTGCTTCATCCACATTCACACCTACAGGTAACTTTGGAAACTCATCCTACTCATTCAGTCAAGATTCCTTTCCATTAAATCCAGGTGAATCAAAGGATATCACTTTTTTAGTTACTCCTTCAGAAGATCTTGAGAACGGAAATTATACCCTCATGATTGGAGCAGAAAATAATGAATTATCATATCTTCAATCAATAAAAGTGCATCTTTCGTAGCTTACTTAGCCTGCTCAAGAGCCTCAATCCCTGGCATTTTATCACCCGCCAAAAATCTCAATGTTGCTCCACCCCCCGTTGATAAGTGTGTTACTTCATTCTCTGAAACCCCTGATTTTTTGAGGGCTACTATTGTGTCGCCCCCACCAACAAGTGTCATTGCACCTCTCCAAAAAGCAAGAGCCATGCTCTTTGCAACATTCATGGTTCCACTCGCAAATTGTCCCACCTCAAACATTCCCATTGGTCCATTCCAAAATATAGTACCAAATCCGTTCCCACCAATTTCTGAAGAATATATCCTAGCAGTTTCATTGCCAATGTCAAATCCACACATTCCGTCTGGTATGTCACCAGTAACAGTTGAAAATGAGTTTTCTTCTGAAGAGACTATATGGTCAACTGGGAGGAGGATTTTTTCACCAAATGAAGTAAGGGCATTTTTCACCCATTCATAATGTTCCTCGTCAAATAACGAATTACCAATTTTAAATCCTTTTGCCTTAAGGAAGGTGTAGGCCGCTCCACCACCAACTAGTAATTTATCTGCCTTTGGTAGCAAATTTTCCAATGCACCAATTTTGTCCTTAATTTTAGAACCTCCTACCACCAGTGTAAATGGTTTTCTAGGATTATATCTTATCATTGAAAGATATTCAATTTCCTTCTTTAAGCTAAATCCTGACAAGCGAATATCAAAATTTTTTACAGCCCCGTACGTCGAAGCATGCTTTCTGTGCGATGTGCTAAAAGCATCATTTACATAAATATCAGCTAGGGATGAAATGGATTTACAAAATTCAGGATCATTATTCTGCTCTTCGGGGTAATATCTTAAATTTTCTAATAAAAGAATACTTCCAAGATTCATCTTTTCTATCTTTGTATATACTTCAGTACCAATGCAGTCATTGATGAAATCAACTCTTCTATTGAGTATTTCATTCAATCTCACAGCTACGGGCGCAAGTGAATTATTATGATCACGGTATTTAGGTCTCCCCAAGTGGGAGGCTAAAATGACTTTAGCCCCTCTCTTTACAAGATATTCAATTGTAGGAATTGCGCTTCTAATTCGGTAGTCTTCTGTAACCAAGCCGTTGTCAATCGTTACGTTGAAGTCTACTCTGACTAAGACCTTCTTTCCATAATATTGAATATCATCAAGATCTGATACAGATCTAAGCAATTATTTTCCAATTATGGAGTTTAAATGCTACTAGGATAAACTTTTCTCTTACTTTACTAAGAAAATTACCGAAAAATAGTAAATGGTTATTAATTAATAAACTATGTATAGAGATTATTATCCGCTTTTCGGATTTCTATTGTGACTTTATCTCCTACTCTAATCCCAATATCTTCGTATTCCCTTACGCTAATTTTGAATGTTGGGGAATCACTAGCTCCACCGCCTGCCATCATTCTTGAAATGTTCCCCATAGCTTTTGGAAGATTTTTCATCATATCCTCGGGAGACGAGAATGCCATAACATTAGAACCAAATGGATTCATTGGTTTATCGCTCTTGTAATCATTAGGGTCACTAAAACCAACGTAAACGTAAGGACTGCCATCCTGTGCAGCTTCTATGCGTGCAACGATAAAATCTTTTTTCATACTTGCCATAATATTTCTTCTCTTCAAGGCTATAATTTCCTTTCTCTTATGACATTTACTTTACAATTAGGGGGTAAGTTTTCGCTAGCTTCGAAATTAAGTATTAATTTTGGAATCTAATATAGGAACTCAAATACCAACTATTTCTGATATAATCGGTTTGTATGCAGAAGCCCTCAAACTGTTTTAAACTTTGTATTAAAACTTTTAGCTTAAGGAACTTTTTTTATGAGTTCCATTTCTAATATCGTCCCTGATATTTGGTTAGCTTGATCTACATTTACCAAACATGGTATCATTTGATCAGACCCTCACGATTATAACTTCAAATCCACATGGGGTGAATCAAATTAATTGGGATCATAATTCATTAATCATATCTTCAACAATAAATGAACGAACTGCAGTACATCCTTGATGTATTAAAAGTAAGGTAAGGATTTGACTTTGTATTTTAATTATCCACTATATCATTATTTTTTAATAAAGTTATTTTAACGGTTGTTGGGCAACCTAATTTACTTCCTGCTACCTTGAAACCTCGCTTTGCAAGTTCTAAGTTTGCCTTTGAAACATATGCTTCAAATATTGATTGGTCAGGCTTGACCCTCGCAGCAAGTCCAGTAGCCTTCCCAAACGCTCTCCTCATTCCTTCTTGCAATCTATCCGCACCGGCAGTAGCGATCATCTTATTCTCGCGAAGCACTAAATGAGGATAAACTGTAAGTCTGGAAAAAAAACTCATGTCTCCTGCTTGAGACATTGACTTATTTGCCGCCAACCTTGCTGCTTCTAGTGCATTGTGTCTAATTTGCATTTTTTCACTAACAATTAATTCAAGTTTATAATCGTAATCAACTTTGGATTGGCCTGAAGAAAACCTTGCAATCTTTAGCTGAGGTTTTCCAGAAATATATTCTCTCCTAACATACGGCATTCCCTTTGTTTCTCTGTAATTAACGCCCTTCATAACACATCAATTTTTTTAATACTTAAATCCCTCTTTCAGAGTGATTTAATCGTTATGTCCAAAGAAGCAGATCAGAGTAGTGAATTTCAAAACATGATTGAAGGAGTATTGACTAAAAAATGCTTGATAAAAATTGATGATTCAAGATCTCAAGATCAGCTTCGCAATAAAGGGTATGGCGAAAAAGAAAACAATAGTTACTTTTTGGAAACTTACGAAGGACTCTATCTGGTTTATATCAACAGACTCATCGTAACTAATCGGAATGTAGTTGACTTTATCGATCTACTCAAATACGTATTAAGGTATGATGAGGAGATAGTTACAAAGTTTCTAGTATATAGGGACCTGAGAAGTAGGGGCTATGTTGTAAAGGAGGGATTTGGATTTGGTGCAGATTTTAGGGTATATGAAAGAGGAGGATACGAAAAGAAACGTGCAAAATACGTAGTTTTTTGCGTTAATGAAGGGATTAAAGTCAGGGTAGGAGAGCTTTCAAAAAGTGTAAGAGAAATAGAAACTATGGGAAAAAATGCAATAGCTGCTGTTGTAGAAAGACGTGGTGAAGTAATTTATTATAAGCTCACTAATATGAAATTCAATGAGAACAAAAGACAAGATGCAACTCAAATCCTTGAAGAAAGAAAATAGTTAAATAAACAACTTGCGAAAATGTCAAATGTAGAGAATGTCATTCAAAGAAATATTCTGTCAAGATTGCAAAATAATTTTGGCTAGATACAATGATGATTACTTCTCCGAGGCAAGCATAAATGAGTTATCCAAACTCCACTATTATTATCATATTAAAGAAGGACATTCAATAATATTGAGAAAAAAAGAATTGGTACAAAGTCCTCTTTAGTTGTCCCGATAAAGCTTCCAAATTGGTATCTAAGTAAGAATAATATTTTTCCTCGCTGATTTTTTTTTGCTACAGGATAATGATGACATTGGTAGTCCCCCTATAACTCTTGAATAATAATCAAGTGTGGATGAAGAGATTTTACCGGACTGCAGAATCTTGTAGTTTGAGTGCTCCGACCGGGATTTGAACCCGGGATCGTCGCCTCGAGAGGGCGAAATGCTTAACCGGCCTACACCATCGGAGCGATAGAAAATTGGATTATTTTCTTCATATAAAACTTATGTTAAATTATTCAATTTTCTTTTTAGACTGCATAGGTTCTCAAAAGCGCGAGTCTGATTTATAAAGTTCGTTGTGCTATATAATAAATCATGGCGTCTGTAGAAATTCTCGGTAAAGAAGCAGAATTATTCTCTAATCTTCAAAATGGTAGAATACGATGTACCGCATGCGCCAGGAAATGTGAAATTCCAGAAGGAAAAATAGGTCTTTGTGGAATTAGAGGTGTAAATTATAATAAATTATGGTTATATGTATATGGAAAAGTAATTGCCGGACATATTGATCCAATTGAAAAGAAGCCTGCAATTCATTATATGCCGGGATCTTCGATATACTCGATTGCTACAACTGGTTGCAATTGGCTCTGTAAATATTGTCAAAATTATGACATCTCCCAGAGAAGAAAAATAGAGGGAATTGAAATGACACCTTCAGAGGTGGTAGACAAGGCAAAATTTTATGGTGCACAAGGTATCGCCTATACGTACAATGAACCCTCAATTTTTATGGAATTTGCAAAAGATTGTGGAATTGAGGCACATAAACAGGGTATTTTCAACATTTTCGTCTCTAATGGATATGATACACCCGAGTCTGTTAATATGATGTCAAAATTTTTGGATTGTATAACAGTAGATTTTAAAGGTAGCGGAAATCAGGAATTCGTGAGACGATATATAGGTATTCCTAGTTCAGACCCAATATTTTCTACTCTAAGGGAAATTAAATCAAAAACTAATATTCACATAGAGATAACTGACCTCATCGTTCCCCAGGTTGGTGACAGTTTGGATTCTGCACGAAACCTATGCAAGTTTGTTTATGACGAGCTAGGAGAAGAAACTCCGGTTCACTTTTTACGATTTCATCCCGACTACAAGATGATGGAGTTTGATTCGACTCCTGTTTTAACTTTAGAAAAACATTATCAAGTAGCAAAGCAGGTTGGATTGAAATATGTTTACATTGGGAATGTACCCGGACACAAACTAGAAAACACCTACTGTCCTGAGTGTGGTTACTTGGTTATTCAAAGGTACGGGTTTAATATTGATGGGTGGAATCTAGATCACCGAAATTGTTGCAAACAATGTGGACACAGTATTCCAATCGTAGGTTCTCTTCAAAACAAAAGTAAAAGACGTTTTCAATTTATTGAGTGACTTTGCTATAGATTGTAAAAGTAGGACAGAACTTTAATGTGGATTAGATTCAATCAATTAATTCATTGAAGCTAAATTCCAGTCTTGATTCTCAATGACTCATCTTTTTTTGAAGTGACTCGAAGACTGTTGGGTGACACGAGTTAATTAATTTGTATCTTTAATCCTTTGCCTGCCTTCTTAGGAAGGTTTTTTGCAAAGGCGTAGGATAACATACTAAAGATTGACAGAGTTAGTTTCCATAACACAAGATTATGTAAAAAACCATCTAAAGGCTCGCTACGAAAATTCTAAAAAAGGAGATAATGGAATAGTTCTTGTTATAGGTGGTAGCAGCTTGTATCACGGCGCCCCACTATTGGCATCACTAACTGCGCTCCGTGCTGGTGCAGACTTAGTTTATACTGCAGTACCTAGAATTATTATTAACGCAATACGATCGTATTCGCCAAATATCATTGCATTGCCCATGACAGATAATTCGCTTACAATTGGATCTGCAAATCGATTGACTAAGAGTCTTCCGAAGATACCACATGTTGCAACTATTGGAATGGGGATGACAGTATCTAAGGCTGAAGCATTAAATTCACTCGTCAAGAATCTGAAGGACAATGGAACAAGACTTGTACTTGATGCGTCCGCACTAATTCCAAGTGTGATTACAGAAATTACAGAAAATGATACTATTATTACTCCACATGCGGGAGAATTCAAAAGAATTTTTAACGAAGAAGTGGGAATCAGCGAGGAAGATATTATATCAAGCGTGTCAAGAATGGCATCTAAGCATAAGGTTACTATAATTCTAAAAGGGTGGTTAAATGTGATTGCTGACCAGAGTGGTAAAGTTGCAACAATAAAAAGGAGTACTCCTGCAATGACCGTTGGAGGTACAGGCGATGTACTTGCAGGACTCGTGGCTGCACTATACTCTAAGATAAATTCCGCTTTTGATGCATCTGCCATGGGAATTTACTTTAATGGTTTGGCTGCTCGTTTTGCATTTGAACGAGTTGGACTTCATATGGTAGCCACTGACTTGATAGAAAATCTGCCAAATGTAATGATGCCATTTGATAAAATATCTAGCAAGAAAATCTAGAGTTATTTTTATTTTCATTTTCTACTGAGATTCATGTTCTAATTAACAATGATATTTATTTTCCTTTCAATAGCATATTTCTGTGAAGCAAATTACATTCATTCTAATTGCTTTTTTGTTAGCTTTGTACATTTTCCATTTCAGTCCTGTTCAAATTTATGGGGAAGATATTAGAATATCCTCAGGATCACCATTTGATGATTCTAGTGGTATGTTAAATATCATCGGTGTTGTGACAAATTATGGAACAACATCTGAACAGGTGACCGTAGGTCTAGACATCCATAATAAAATTGATGGCTCAAATTCCACCTTGCACGATCGCACATTTAGTAAAATAATTTTTCCAGGTAAGGAATCTCCCTTTAAATTTAGGATAGATAAGGACTATGATGTCCTGGGTAAACCGTACATACTGGAAATTCATAAGTCAAATGAGCCCTTTTATAACGTCATACTGCAAAATTATTCTAATTTTCCCATAGGGCAGCACAGAGAACTGGTTGGAACACTAAAAAATATAGGCCAAGTAGTTTTGCAGAATATTAGTGTATACGCATCAGTTCATGACAAGAATGGATCGCAAATAGATTCTATCAAATCCAATATTATACCTATTTTAAAACCAGGTGAGGTAAAATTGTTTTCAGCTAGACCGGACTACACATTAGGAAAATATGCAAACTATTTCAGTTGTGCTGGAATTGATCTTAACACTCCAATTAACACTCTTGACTTAGGTAATGGCAAGTTTCTAACATATGGTTTGGAGAGCCTTGCGAAGATAAGTAATTTTACTTATGATAAAGCATCTGATAGTATTTCATTTATTGCCGATCATTATAATCCTTTGGGAGGTATCGTTACTTTCGAGATACCTCAATTAGATAATACTCCGAATGTAAAAATATATTTAGATAATATAGGATTAAAGGATGAACAAATTACAAAAGATGGCAAGACAATAATTACTAAAATCTTCATTCCACCAAAGGAACACTCCGTAAGAATTACTGGTATCCTAAATCAATCCTAAGCATCTTCACTTTCATGTAACCTAGGAATGTTAGAGATGAATTATTTCGATAAGGTTTAATTCATCTAGCTCTTATTGTCGTCGTTTGGAGTTGATGATATGTTTAGTTTAGTTCCTATTTTTAATATATACGGGGTAACAAAAGTGGTAACAATTGTAACAACTCCTAAGATGGGAAGTATATATGAAGAGACAGCACCAACGTCCTGACCCCCTTTTCCAACTATAAGTGACATCTCACCCCTCGCTGAAGCTAATCCAAGGCCGGTTCTAACTGCTGTAGTAGTGTCATACCCTGCTCTAATTAGAACAGGTATGATAATAATCATTTTTGCCATAAATGATGTCACGATAAGGATTAGGGCAGGAATAATAAACAGTGGAATTTTTGACACATCCACAAGTGCACCAACTGATACAAAGAATAATGCTGCAAACACATCTCTTAGGGGAATAGTTATGACCCGAGCTATACCTGCACTATTAGATTCAGCTACCAGCACACCAGCCAAAAACGCCCCTATTACCGGTGACAATCCAAGTTCAATGGCAACAAAAGATAGACCAAACGCCAGACCTAGTATAACTATTATCAAAACAGAATAATCCGTTGTTCGAGCTAACTTGTCTATCAGTGGTGGCAAATATCTTGAGCCTAATATAAGAATCGCTGCTATAAAGCCCAAAACTATTGCCACCGATAACAGTACGTCAACGAATGATACAGCTGCTGTTAGAGCTAATGATTGCAGAATTCCTAGCATGGTAATGACAATAACATCTTCTACAATTAGTATGCCCATTATCAATACACTTGATTTGTCATTAATCATGTTCAGTTCTTCAAGTAACTTTACTGTAACCACAGTACTAGTAACTGACATGGCAAGTGCCAAAAACATTGAGTCAAATTGTGAAAAACCAAGTGTTCGTGCTACCAAGAAAGTAACTAGTAGAGTCCCAAGTGATTCTGCAATACCCACAATCAAAGATATTCTTCCAACGGACTTTAGTTTGGTTATAGGAAACTCGGTTCCAATTACAAACAAAAGTATGATAATCCCTAGTTCAGCTAGTGTATTGATCGTCCCAACATTATGTACTAAACTAAATGGTGGAGTAAATGGGCCAATAAGCATACCGGCCAAAATATATCCTATTACCATCGGCTGCTTCAATTTGTGCGTAACAAAAACCATAATAGCGGCTACAATCATTACGACTGCAAAATCTTGAATTAAAAAGCCTGTTTCCAATTGTGTTATAAGGTGAAAAAAATTCAAAAATTAAACTACCCAATTATCAAAATCTAATCCCTGTGCTATTAACAAATATCATGAGTTATCTATTTCAAAATCATAATCCTTCAATCCATGGCTCTTTATGAATCGCAAAAGTTCATCATGATTATCAATTTTATAATATCTTTTCATCTTTTCTAAAGTTTCATCATCATAATGGATGCGTCTTTTTACTTTTGCTCTTTCCATACGATATTAAAATATCTAATCGCACTTAAAGGTTCTTTATATAGTCCTTAATACTTACTTCACATATACGCCGGATAGATAATAAAATAAATGTCTATCTTAAAGCAAAATAATAATAAAAATCAAGATACTGAAGAAGTATTATTGGAGGAACCAGAAGAAAAGAGGAAGCAAAGTGTCTTAAGGAAGGAAAGAACATGTACTAATAATTAAATCCGATAAAAAATGAAAAAACGAGAACGAAGAATTAGAACAAGAGGTCGATATGCAGGTGAGTGAAAATGACATATACTAAACAAAAGGTAAAGGTAAAGATACATAGAACTAGTGATTATGACGACAAACACACGGGCCTAAGGGGTTTTCCTGATGAAAAAGCGATGCTGGAGTATGGCTTATCTAAGGTGCATAAAGTCATAATAAAGAAATATACTAAGGATGATGAATTTATGGCAGCAGCACGAAAGACTAGGGGCGAGAAGTTTGATTACGATATGGAACTGAACGACTAAGTATGTACGGACATCAAAGTGTCTTAAGGAAAGAGAGGCAATTAGTGAAGAGGATAGTCACGTCAAACGTCCATACAATAAATCATATCTAAAACTGGAAAAATGATCATATGATTGATAACTACCAAAACCAAAACAGAAAAGAAAATAACATGCGATAAGTGCAAATCCGATAAAATAATCAGGATGGGCAAAATGCAGGCATCACGCGGCCTAAAACAACGTCATTATTGCAATAATTTCTTACATTTTTTCTATTGATGTATAGATTCTGTACTGCAGCAAAATCCAACTCTGGTGGGATGAATCGTGGTTGCGACATGAGAATAAATGTACCCACCACTTGGAAGCGTAATTATTTTTGCACAACAAATTATAAAATACTTAAAACTGGCGGGGATGAAAGATACGTATTGACTCGATAAAGGTCTTCCCACCAGTTGTCAGATTGCTTTCTGGACTAAAGTGAAACGTAGTAATAGATCCTTACGAAGAATATACATTTTGCATTTCGTATAAATGTAATTGGCCGCTTACCTCCTGAACTAGAGTTTCCAATGTAATGGGTTTCTGGGCAAATCCGTTTATAATTTCTTTCTTAGTGTAATCTTGGAATAGTTTGTCTTCTACATCAAAGGCCGTCATCAACACGGTTCTTACTTGTGGATTCAGATCCTTTGCTGTTTTCAATAATTGAATTCCATTAATTACTGGCATTCTCAAATCAGAAATTACTAGAGCGTAGAAACGCTGGTTCGTTTTAAAGTGTTCCAGAGCTACTATTGGATCGGTAAACGGGAATATTGATAAGCCGGGCAACATTTGTAATGCATCTCGAAAAAGTTCCGTGATATCGCGCTCGTCGTCAACTATCGAAACAAATTTACTTGAATGTGACAGAAACTTTCATCCTTCTACCACTCCGTGATTTTTATCGTTAAACAACTATTCTATGATGCAGCGTTGCATATATTGCTTCGTAATCATTGTTGGGTTAATTTTGAAACGAGACATTAATCGAATCTGTAGAATGATTAGTCCCACCCTTCAGACTTGATATATTTAAAATATTACCATTGCAAGAAATGATTAGTATAATACTAATTAATGGTTTTTTGAATCAAACTTCTAACTAAGAGTGACAATTAGTACCTAAAATAGAAACAATCTAACTTTTATTTAACTCTAATATTAAAAATCAATTACACTGATCGGACCACAATAGGACAGGTCAATCGATCCCATCAGTAAAATGAAAACGCTTAATGTAAATTAGATAACAAATTATAATATTTAGTAGAATACCGCTGGGAGTGGACTCGAATGCAGAATATCCCACCGGCCAATGTCTAATTTTTTAAGGAAGTGCTCAGACTTACGAAACAAAATATAAGAACCTGCCTTACCTAAGTTATACCTCTGAAATAATTTTAGTAAATACCGGTGGGATTTGAAAGCCTAGAATTCCCACCGGCTTGCATGATGGTTAAAAGACTAATCAATTGTACGCGCCTAAGTATAAGAAGTTGGCTTACCTAAGTTTATTTGAAAACTGTTAGAAATTCTAATTTATTAGATATTAGTTATGTTCACTTTAATCGCACTTAAATATTTCAATAAAATATAACGAAAATTTGAACTTTTACAAAAACGATTGACTATTAGTCTAATATGCATTGAGTCTTCAAAAATTGAAGCAAATCTACTTTTTTTCAAATCCATAATATCTCATTAGTTTTTCTACAGTTCATCGTATATCAAGTCATTATTCTTTCTCTCCTTAAGAGATGTTATAGGGACGCCCAATTGCTTTCTTGCTGTGCTTGATGACAAGATTTGGATGTATTAGCATTTATCTCAATTTTGATAAAATAAAAATGTGCTCATGAAGAAAAGTCACAAAGAAATCTAGGTGATTATTAGAAAGTAGATGAGATCAAATCAGATTGTTTAAATACGCATAGATTTAGACAATCGAGCTAATCTCATTATTCAACTATTTATTAATATACAGCATAATGGATATTGAGTAATATATGACATCCGGAAAATATTTCAATAGGGCCGTTATTGCACTGGATGCACCTCACATTGGATTTGTTGTTCGAGAAACTGATGATAAAATAGTTGTATTTGGAGATGGCAAGGAGAGATATGATATACCACTTTCAGAAATCAAAACAGTTAGCAAGAATGTGTTAATAGGGCTAAAGTTTGGAGAAATTGCAAAAAAATATTCTGTTAGCCGGGATGTGCCGCTTCCTACAAGTAAATACGTGGACCCCTGGGGTAAAGATGATACCACTGACTTTAACACTTATGTTAAAGAATATGCAAAGACGCTGTTCAATAAAGGAGTCAGGATAGAAAATGAAGACCATGTAGGACATATAATGAAGGAGACTGACGACAAGATAATCATCTTCGGTGAACGTAATTATAGATTTGACGTTCCTAAATCTAAAATCATTGCTGTTGGGAGAAACGTTATATTGGGAATGGATTGGGATGAACTTTACACATATGAGGTTGACAAGAATTCACCACTACCTGGTGGAGAACCCATTCATAAACTAGTGGAAGAAGAGGACAACCTCTAAAACCCTACTTTGAATCAGTCTTCAGTTTATATATACTGGGTTAATGAAGTGTTCAAGCAAAAATGTTAATAGTAGAGATTTTGATAAAAAAGAAAGTAGATTCCTTTAGAGTATTTGCTTCGCTTCCTGACATGGGTAGAGTTGGTGGTTTAGTATCTTCATTTTTAGCAAGTAATTTGCATACTGAACATATTGCGAATATAATCTCAAACCCCAAGCCATGGGTTAATGTTAAAGATGGTGTTATAGAATCAACGAGGGATATTTACAAGATTTATTTTTCTGAAGGAGAAAAACTATTAATTCTTACTGGTGACGTCCAACCTGAAGACCAAAGAGAGCTTCTCGAATTATGTAACACATTCCTTGATTTCTGTTTGTCGATAGGTGATGTAAAAAGACTCTATACAGCAGGTGGCTCATTAAATGAAATGCTCACAGGAGAACCAAGAGTTGTAGGCGTAGCAACCAAACCACAACTGAGAGGACTTCTTGAAAGTTCAAACGTGGATACTTTAGGTTCTGAATTTACAACAATAACATGGTTTAATGGCCTTATCTTGGGAATGGCATCTGATAGAAATATTGAAGGAATTGGATTTTACGGCGAAATTTCGGACAAATCACTGCCTCAACCTCTCGCAGCAAAGAGTATTGTAAAGGCGTTTGCTAAAATTGAACACTTGAAGATGTCTACCAAACAGTTTGATGTGCAATATGAGGATGTTTTGGACCATATTGAAAGAAACAAGGGAATGAAAAACCTGGATCAATAAAAATTTAGATATTAATACAAATTAGGAATGCTTCATCCACGAGCCTTAGAATTGTAACATAATAATGCAAATTCCGAAATTGTTAGGAAATATTCAGCCATCCATCAGTGCATTATTTAATCACAATATTATCATGAAACAACAACAAAACCTCTTGCAATACCTTTCCGCGTAGTATCCAAACCAGTTTGCTTGGGGATTTTTAGTGATTTTACTGCAAGCTCTAAGTTAAATTCTCCCTTAGTTGGTAGTGATAAAGTCTGGTTAGAAATTCCATTTATAGCTGTGATATTATTCTTTTTCATGATTACATCTCCTGTACTGTTTCGGATCAACAAATCGTAATTAACATCTGCATTTAATCGATTTCCACTCAGAGCATCGCTGAAATTAATACCTAGATTATTTTTTCCTATTACGGGAGGATTTGGATTCCACAATAATGATGCATGTATTCCTCCTGTATCGGTTACCATGTCCACAGAGGTTTTTTGTGATTGATTTGCAAGAGGTCGAAGTGTAAACTTCATTGAATTATTGCTATTTGCTACTACTTGATTATTTTCAGCTAGTTTGATAATATCATTCTTGTTCAAAAGAAAGTGAATTACTAGTGCCTTATCAAAGGTAAATGGATCTATGGCGAGAGATCTCCCCACCACTGGTTGTCCATTTGCCGTAGCATTAAATAGTGTAGAATTAGAGAAGGCGTTAAATGATTTTGGAACCCTAAATTCTTCATGAACAAAAATATTTTGCGATTTAATTCTTGAAAGGTTCCAATTAAACGGCATTGCCCATTCTGCTCTCAAGTTATTAGGTTCAAAGGTGAAATTTCTAATTTTATCATAATATGAAATTAACGTGCTATTATAATTGTCATTTCCGTGCGTCAAATTAGTTGTAAATACATCACCAATACTGAGGTAAGAATTAAACTTAGGAGAATTCTCAGGCTTGAAGATGTTTCTTACATTGTCTATTCCAAAGATTTCTATTGCAAAATGATATAATCCGCCTTCAGTAAGCACAGGTCCAGCCACTGTGATTTGCCCGCTTTCACCTGTCCAACCACCCAAAAAGGGTTCCGTAGCTCCGTAGACTGTGACCGGGCCCTGACCTGGTCGGAATTTTAATGTTAGTGGTCCATCCTTTGAATAAAATAATTCACGTAATAGTAATTTGTCACCTTTGGTAATAGTTAAAAAATAATTAACATTAGTTATGTTATTTCCAGTCTTTGAATCAAATAACCTTAATTGAAAAAATGCATTTTGTTTTGTATCAGATGTCAGTATGGGGGGACTAATCTTTGTGTAAAGGCTCGCTACTCTATCCCCTACTGTGGCTGGAGGTAGATTTTCTTCAAATATTCCATCAGCAATTACATGATGCAAATTAGGAAGTAGAATAGCACCGATGGCAAATAGAAAAGAAAGAATTATTTTAGTATACATTTCCATGTTGAATCTACCAAGTAATTGGTAATTTATATCCTTTAACAGGACAGCAAATTCACCACTTATTAATATGATACACTTTTAATTCAATTTATATAATGGATTAAATGATTAGTTGAAATTATAAATGTATGTCAGCGAGAGCATGGGTTTTATTAACTGTAATCACCTGCTCATTCATTATTTCTAATTCTGATTTTCGAACTTTTGCTGCTGAACTTGGTGATGGCCATAATATGCCTATGGTTACATTAGGCGACCGAAACGCACTGCTAAAATTTAATGCAACTCAGCTGCCAACAAACAAAAATGTTCACTTGGATTTTACTTTATTAGATAACAAAACTGGGAAAAACTTACAGCATACAACTTATCTTGTTACGGTAGCTAATGAAAGTCGTAGGCTTTTCACAGAAACTGTTCATAGTCATGATGGGCACATACTAATGGAATTTGTTCGGTCAACAACAGAACCATATCATATAAATGCAAATTTTGATGAACTTTCAGCAAGTTATATAGCTGATTACGGTGGACCAATTAAGGTTATTGGAAATATTTTCTCTCCTGGGAATTATACGGTATCTCTAGAAGTAACGGGTGTTGATTTTGATAATCTCTTTCTTCCAACTCCTCTAAAATTTGAATTCCCCGTTTCAATCAATTTTTAGTCTTACTTATCATTACTATTGAAAATTGAGAACAACATCAGAAAAATTTTTCTATGTATCATGAATATTCTATTATGTGACTATCAAAGCGTCAGCATCTTTTTCTAACGTAAATTACGATCTTTTTAATACTGTTCTTGAGTGTTGTAAAAAAAATGCAGAAATAAAGTATGCTGACAAACAGAGAAATAACATCGCAGGTAAATCTGTCTTTGGAACCCAAAACCAATCTGGAATTAATTTTCAAATTATTCTAAAGGAAAAACCTACAGGAGTGGAGATATATGATTACTCAAAGCGTGGTTTAGATAGAAAATTTGCGGATAACTTCTTTAATATTCTCCTGCCAATTATCGGACAGGACGTTGATATAAAGTTTGAAGACTTGGATGAATGTGCGATTTGTAGGAAAAAATTCAAACTGGGATTATCGAGGTTTCTTCCTTCTATTGGTTGGGCAACGCATAGTGAATTGTGTGAATCATGCTATAGCTTATTATCAAGCCATGAAAAAAACTATTGTTGCGTATGTCAGAAAAAATTAGGAATTAGAAAGTATTCCGCAAGGATTAGTTGGAATCGCAATCTTATGTTATGCAAGGAATGCTACCTTGTTCAAAAACCCCAGATGCAAAATTATGATACTGGATTAGCAGATAATGGTGAATTAATTAATGCAACGAAGATTAAGTCCGTCTCGTCGATTCACTCTAATCTATTAAACAAATCAATAATTATTGGAACTGACGATCCACTGCATATACTTAAGATAAGGTTTGCAAAGGGAGAAATAAGCAAAGAAGATTATCAGGAGATGAAGAGGTTACTAAGAGATGATTAGTGATCTTGAATATCATTGTTTACTATTCAAATAATTCCATATTATTGATGGCTTTAGCATCTATTGACCACTAAATATCTTGGGGCTGGAATTTTCTTTTAAAAGAATTATTTGCTTCTATCTGTAGGATAAAAAACACACATATCTTTATAATCAATGTATTATTTCACCAAATTTATAAACTAAATTAAAATATTTTATTCTTATCTTAGTATAATATTTATAGTGGGATATAATACAATGCGATAATGAATCGTAGTTTAATAGTTGCAAGCTTAGTAGTATCTAGCTTCTTGCTTGTAAG
>DATBHO010000123.1:0-5554 GCA_036557405.1 Nitrososphaeraceae archaeon | reverse complement strand
GGCGATTCTGCTTCGGAAATATTCAATTTACCAAGACACCCTCATTTGAATCAAACCAGAATTCTAGGACCCGGCCATGAATATAATCATAAACTACTCTATATGACTCATAAGATGATACAGGCATCGATTCTATTTCATTATTACCACACAAAGGACAAGTATTGGGAGTGATTAAGTTGGTCAAGCCTGTGGGATATCCAAAGAACTAAGATCATCAGTTACACGATTTACTAACACAACAATTTGTGTCCAATATCATATACATACGACTAGTACTTTTGGCATAATTTGCACACTACCGCATGATGCAAATAATTATTCATTGAATGGAAAGCAAATATGTCCTAATCTCATTGTTGATTATATGATTCATTTTAGATTGATACAATGACTCAGATTGGTGTTTAGGGGTGATGAAATGATTCTAAAAAAAGTAATCTATTTTATATTTGTTGTTAATCTACTGATATCAAAAATTAGAAAGTAGATAAGGTAGCGCAATATTCTATGTTTTAACTATGAAATTTGACTGGTTAAGTCCTGAAGATCATGATAAGATCAATTACGAACTACATTATCTGGACAGCGTAGATCCGATTACTGGTAGGTGGCGAGATACTGAGAGTATGGATTTTAACCCAATCGTTTTGCATAAATATAGAAGTAATAAATTAGTTGACATCGGACCGAATTACATTAATTTCCTGTTAAATGAGGGACAAGTCGAATGCGGTGTTGATTTTTATATTTTTAAAGGAAAACTAGTGGTTCGGGCTAAAGAATTCCTCTATATTCCTGAAAAAGAACGTAAACATTGGTTAAGCTTTATTATAGATGCGAAGAATCAAAAACTTAGATAAGGAAATAAAATAGTTAATATTTTTTAGCGATTGAGACTGTCATTTACAATACTTTTTGAATCTATACACCCAATCCCCAGCCGGGTTGCGACGGAGTCATAAAAATCAAAGTTTTGTGAAGAGGGATGAAGAATTCATGAATTAGTAAAGTTGTTTTCTATCCGAATCCGAATACTAAATTCTTTTATTACTTCTTATATAGTCGCTATATCGCCTGGAAAATTCTTTATCTATCTCTTCATTCTTAATAATCTCCCCTCTACGTCCAGGAGTCCTCATAATTTGCTGGTTAACGATTTTTCTTTCGTCCTCCAATTCGTTGAATCCACTATATTTATCAAATATTCGTTGTTTCTTCGTCCTTAGGTATATGTTATATCTCTCTCTAAAGTCAGCTTCGACTTTTGAAGAAATATTAACAGTCAATTTTGAGTCTATCCACATCTTAATATATTCATTATCACATATAAGAATGAATATTTGTCCATGAGCAATTCCAGAGATTATAACTTATTTTTGGTAACTTAAATGAAATGCCGTACTCCGATATGACATTTGGTAAATTAGACTATGTCTGGTTATTCTTCCAGTAATAAATGAAATCTATGTAGTAATTTTCAATACAGGTGGACTAGCATGGTCAATAATCGAATTATATAGAAATATATGCTTTTTAGCAACTTCCTTCCAGAGTAGATATTTTCTTTGGTCTTCGACCGCATCTTTGTATACCTTGTAATTCATTTTAAGTTTTACAAGAGAATTTGAGAATTCTGCTGGATTACGATTAACCATCATCCCTAACTTCATATCAGAGAATTCCTTGAAAAATTCTAACTTACTTGAAATAAACGGGAGTCCATGAGCTAGTCCATCGTACATTACACCTGAACCAGAAGTAACTTTGTAAGGGAGAATCAAAGCATCAACACAGTACAAGAGTAATGACAAATCTCTGTCACTTAGAAAGCCCCTGTTCAAGTTGATAACGCCTTCATTTTCAAAATTATCATTTAATTTTTCCCTTCCATAATGATTTCGTGAGGTGTTTATTACGATCTTCCACCCCTTAGGTATCTTCATTTTTCCAATTATATCCCATCCCTTGGTTGCGGTCATGAATCCCACAGCTAATGCAAGGTTTTCACCTTCAGGAAGTGAGAAGATCTTTCTTGCCTCATTTCTATTTATGGGAGGTGAACAGATGGACTCTGCTCCATGATATATTAATGTAGTACCGGGGATAAGATTCGCTAGATATTTAGAAAACACGACTCCGGCTTTATTGAGTCCTATTTTTTGCCTATTTAGAGAGTTAAAAGAATTATAATTTAGTAGATGTGTCCAATAGTCGTAAGCCATCATAAGAAAAGTCCCAAAGCGCCCAAATATTCTATTATTTAATGGAACTACCAATTTCATCCATTGAGTGAAAGTGTACGCAGAATGGAAAGTGGTGACTATAGGAATCGTGCAATCATTGTAGAATGATTCTATATTTGTGCGTGTTTTTCCGGGATTTATTGGATCTAAGCGTATTCCATACAGCCCGTGTTCATATTGTATGTGAACAAGATCTGGTTCGACCTCTTTAACAATTTTTAAGAGGACTTCAGAATTATTTTTATTATTTGGCGAGATGCCAATATAATCTCCATCTCCAGCTTCATTGCATACGACTGATACATGAATGCCTTCAGTTCTTAACGAATCGACTAGCTTCTTGCAGTAGCGTCCAACACCACCATGCATGGGCGGATACTCTGTTGAAATCATTAAAATCTTCAAATCATAACACTCTGTAATTTCATTTATAAACAATAAATTAAAACTCGTCACGCTATATCATCCTTTGTATTTATAATTAACATTATGATGTGGTCGTAGGACCATTCTGTAGTAACATTGGAGTATAATAATTATTTTAAAAGTTCCCAATTATGGAAAATTATTTGTAAGGGCGTGGAATGTATCTAAACATTCTTAACTCTATAGTATCCATAATATAGTAATTAATGTCACAAAATACGAGATATCTGATAAGCTTAGTTGAAAAGTGCCGTGAGGAGAATGACATCGGACAGCGAATCGCAATTTTAGAATTTATAAATTGTTTATTGCCCATAGAAACAAAGTTAAGAATCCCTTCTCTCATTACAAATAGTTGCATAGATAACATATTGAGTACTATAGAAGTTAGATTATCACCACCGATATACAATCAATTGTAATAAGGACAACACATTTCAAAAATTTAGATTGACACGCCTAACAAGAATGACGATGACGCTAGCTATTCATACTTCCTGAGCCTTACCAATGAACACTCTTTGTTAGTAAACTCCCTGCATTTGTCACTGTGTCGCCACTGTCCATTATTAAAATATTCCAGATGTCTGGTTTTATCTCTGTTTGTGGTTATTCGCTGTTCACCATTCTTGGTAGCCTTTGACTTTGGCATCATTTCAACTCTTCTTCTCATAATAATCATTTTTTATCAGGTTAACATTCCATAAAAACATTAGCTATACCTCAGCTGTAAATAATACTAATTGTTGGTTCTGTTTAAAAATCATAAAAAAACACTAAACGTATACAAATTGATATTAGCACAGTAAATAGTACTAATAAAAGTATCAAATATGTCATTATTTGTATTTATTTCAACAATTTTGTAATAAATAAAACTTCATACTTAAATCGTCACAAATGAATAAAATGATATACTATTATATCCAAATATTGAAAGTTCCTTATATGGAAAAATTATGTCAAATCTGTAATAAAAATAAAATTGAGGTTTATCAACTAGATTTTGAAGTATGTTTTGACTGCTGGATGAATCAAACTACACCCGAAATTTACTAATTATATCATCAAATTCTAAATTCTAACTAGATTTCCTAATGAACAGCGAGTCATAGTGGTGTACATCAGTGTACATCATTCCGGTGGTGGCGTATATCAATACCAATTTTTATTTTTATCTCAATTTCGTATCCGTCATTGGTAACGATAATTAATTTATGGCGTATCAAATTATGCCAATAAATACATAGACAAAGATGTGAATTGTCATGCACCCGAAATGCCATTTGCAACTAATACCGAATAGCAGCCAAGACCGCAATCTTCACAGATTGGCTTTAGTGACTTGGTATCAGCACTACCAATACAACAGGGCTGCTTAACTCTTCCCATATGATCCAAAGAAAGTATTGCCCAGGATGGACATTGAACAGGAGTTGTCCCGCTACCTCCCCAATTTCCTTTCATCAGGGATAGTTGTTTCTCACTGTTAATTACAAAATCCGAATATTTTCTTCTAAGGTCTATGAGTCGGTCTACCAAATCATTACGTAATTTTCCAAATTCTAACCACAGAGGATCTCCTTTCATAAATGGTGTATGAAACTGATAACCTATTTTGTTGACTTTTCCAACCCATTCTTCAGCCAAGTCTATAGCTGTAGAGTAATTGACAGTATTGATAGTCATTGTGATCCAAATATCTTTCCAGGCAGGTTTGCCGTTTCGAGGAGGACCTTTAATATACTCTAGAATGTTACCTTTGGTTTTAGCATAGGAATCTTTTCCTCTAATCGCATCGTGAGCCTTTTCAGTCCCATCTAATGATATCCAATAAAAGTAAAGATTTTTGATCCTTTTCAGGGGGAAATAGCCATTTGTAACCACACATATCCTTCTAGGCATCTCTTCACAAAATACGTCTATAATCTCTGGCCTCATAGTTGGCTCCCCTCCAACGAGTGTGACAACGAAAATGTTTTGCTTCTTGAATGTTCTTCTGATTGTTGCTCTCCAGTCCTCTACGCTTAAATCTTGATTATCCTCCTTCCTATTTAGCCACCAGTAGCAGTGTGAGCAGTGGAGGTTACAAACATTAATTATATCGGCTGAACCGTATAATGCTGGCTTTGTATTAAAAAACTTGATACCAACAAATTTCTTGAAAATGCTGGCATACAGAGGTATTTCTCGAACAATATCAGTTATTCCACGACCATATACTAGGTCTACCATATATAGTTGTAATATTGTACTTAATTTATAAATTAGACGCTCTCACTAGCCGATTATTTAAGTTCTGTAGTTCGTATCCTGAATTAGGTCACCTACAGTCGCGGTTAATTTGTGTTTATAGTAACAAAAAAATTTAATGAAAATTAACTACAGAGTAAAAAATAAGTTATTTTGTTATCTTTGTTTGTTATATGGGTAATATTCGTAATATTCCGGTAAGTCATACATATTTTCTAAACCATTTTCTTACTTCGGTTGCTAATACGAATATTAGATATGCTTAAAAGCATTTAAACTCAATATAATTGATGTTAAATAAAAGAAATATGCATGATGCGTTAGGGTATGATTCGCTATTGTAACTTCGAAGATTTATCCGCTGCTCTATGAAAACAAAGATAAGTTTATTGACAAGAGAAATTTGTTGATCTGTAAATCATGTCATTGGTGTGCTACATGCTTGACCAACTTAATCATTCCCAATATCTGTCCTTTGTGTGGTAATGATGAAATAGAATCGATGCCTGTATCATCTTATGAGTCATATAGAGTAGTTTATGATTATATTCATGGCCGGGTCCTAGAATTCTGGTTTGATTCAAATGAGGGTGTCTTGGTAAATTGAATATTTCCGAAGCAGAATCGCC
>DATBHO010000122.1:0-19043 GCA_036557405.1 Nitrososphaeraceae archaeon | reverse complement strand
GAAAGCAAATGATACCATAAGTACAATGATGTCAGTATCTAATGCCCATCAAGGTTGCGGTCTCATTAATACTGCACCAACTGGCGAGCCTGATATTCCTGCTATCATATTCTCCATTGTAAGGATTGGTAGTTGATAAATCATTTACCAAACGCGAGGATAAGTGCGTTAAACAGAATTTCTAAACAGTAGTAAAATGCACAACAACTTATACCCAATTTTTTATTTACTTACAAACGATATGACGTTTTTCTCCCGATCTCTCAAAATATTACAGTACTTTTCTACTAACTGCGCTTTCTGACTCGAGTATCTAACCTGGTAACTTAGTATCTTAGTAGCAACGCCTTTACCACAAGTATAAAATGATCTTAAACCATATTTTCTCAGTGTACAATGTTTATTTTTTTCTTGTTGAGAACAACATCATTTATTTCGTAAAGATGGTAAATTCCAAGTAACCAAGTTGAAATAGAATTTGATGCTAGTCCTGTTTCTCTCAACGACATAATATATTCAATTATTTTTTTCTGAGGATCGCGTATATTCAACAAATCGGATAGTCTAGTTACATTGCAAAATTTCAGATACATCTTTACATGATTTTCATAAATTTTCTTCGTAACATCAGACATTATTGAATTGATAAAGTTAAAGTATATCTCTTCTCCATTTTTAGAATCGCTCTGATTTAGGACATAGTATGTTACTTCTATCCGCCGTATACGGGAACTAAAAATTAAAGACTATTTAAGTCCTTTATATTGCAAAATATAAATTGTTAAGCTCACTACTTTGATCTAATTTGGATTATGATATACCCAACTGGGTCGCTACAATTATTGAGTTAGGTATAGGAATCGCAATTGCAATTCTGCTGTATATCCTTCAGGTCAGAACTGGAAAATTGGCAGAAGAGCTACTGTCAAAAATTTCATCTATGACACACAGAATGGATTCATTGTTAGAACAAAGTAGATTAGATGAACTCTCCAAAAAGGCGTTTGAGTGTAACAGGATAATTGATCACTTGGAGTACATAAATAAAAAAGAAGTAGAATTAAAGGAGTATTTAACCAATTATATCTCGGGAGATACGACAAGCGAACAGTTGAAATACTTTTTAAAGCAGAATTTTATGCCTATTGCTGAATACAGAATTCAAGAGCTAGAAGATGCCACAAGACAGCTTGGAGACAAGTTAAATGATAATACCCTAAGACTGGACTTTTTGTCGTATATTGAGGCATTCCTGAATCTCAGTCAAATGGTAGTACTAGACGGTAAACCACAAAATGATAACGATCTTGAAAGTTTTATAATTTCTATTAATCTCCAACTAAGAAGAATCCAAGAATTCTTGACTAGATTTAAAAAAGAGTTGGAGCAACCAAATAGTGGCGGTAAATAGCTTTTATACATAGCTTTCAATGTTCGTTTTTTAGTAATGTGGTCAATTTGTCCAGTATTATCTAAGTATAATTGTTTTTTAGAGTATTCAGATTTGTTTGCAATTGGTTTTATATTAAAATAATAAATCTAAAAGATTCTAATTCATATAATTGATTTTACTAGATTTGTATAACATTGTGGTTTTTTAACTCAAGAAATATTGTAAAGAATTATTTATCCTCTTATTGTAATCTTGTATATAGTATCAAAAGTTGTAAGCTTTCATCAATTAATGGAACTAGATTTCATGAATAAGTCCTTTTAGGTTCCTCTTTGGCTTTGGTACAAGCATCTTTACTGGATATCCTAAACATAGAATGGAAGAGGGTGAGAGATCCGTCCCTAATATTTCCTTTATCTTATTTTCATCCAACATACCTATCCATATGGAGCTCAATCCCAAAGCATGTGCCGCCAATTGAGAATATGCAGCTGCAAGAGTTGCATCTTGTTGAGAGAATTTTCTGATTGTCTCTGGAGGAAAATTTAATTTTACTCTATTTGGGTTCATGAAAAATACAAGAACTGCAGGGGCATTTACGTATGGTTGGTTGTTGGCAGCTTCAACGAGCTTCTTTCTCGCTCCTTCATTCTTTACGTGGAATATCTCAAAGCCTTGAAACCCCCCTGCAGTTGGTGCAGTATCCGCTGCTGCAAAAATCATTTCAAGCTTCCATTCTTCCACTTCTTTATTTTCAAATTTTCTCTGGGATCTTCTATTCAGCATAACATTGAAGATGTTTGTTTGTATTATGTCTTCTACATCATGACTTGGAACTTCTTTAGGATATAGAAGCTGTGTACTCTTATCTGTAAACATTCTTGAAAAAATGTCACCGGGAAAAGACATGTACTTATAATAATTTCCAAGGTATTAAACTGGATCTGTTCTAAAAACTCATATCTAACAATTGTGTATCCTCGCAGATGATGTTTAACTAAGGGATATAATCTCCGGTTAGGTGTTATAAATTGCCATTAAATACCATTTAGTAGTCAAAATGCCTAGAAATAAATCAAAGCACCATAATCCTTTTGGATTGAAGTGGATTTATTGGGCATTGTAAGCACTATTAACTTTAGAAATCAATAATGGTTGCAAATTCAATTTATTGGTATTGATTCAATTAATCGGGATAGATCTATTCTGTAGTAATCGATCATAGCTGCATCATATTGTTGAACTATTTCAATAGGTTCTCCTTTACTCTTTCTGTGGATAATAAGCTCTCTTTGATAGTAGCTTGTTACATATGCATAATTACGCCTTCTAGCCTCTTTTAGAAATTCCGACCTGAGCATATGACCTCCTTTTTCTCCCATGTATCCAGTTTCGATAGCAATCCATTCCATAAAAACTGAATTCCTTTTACCTATATTTTCATCATAAGTACCGCGTCTGAGAGACTCCATATGTATTCTATCCATTTTACCTACACTTTCGTCATATCTACCACGTTTTGGCTCATGTTTTTCTAAGGGTCCACCTTTTACATACCCCACAATTTCTCCTTCTTTACTATTTATTCTAAGTGTGATCAAAATCGTACTTGGATCATAAAGCGATTTGCCAAATTCTCTATCGTGAATATTTGTAAAAGAACAATACTCTTGACGTATCCTCATAATAGTATCAAACATATGTTCATTCATTTTATTCCCATCATTCATAATATTTTCTACTACTGTTACGAAATTAAGCTCATTTTTACGTAATGAAGCCTTTATTTCAAGTTCCTTCTCCCAAGCTTCCCTAAAGCCTTCAACGTTATCAAAAAAATTCTTACTGAGTACAACAGGTAAACTTTGTATCACCCTTTCAAAGGTATCTTTATCATCTTTTAGTTTAAGTGCAGTAAAGTATTCAACAGACTTTTCATTAATTACTTGTGAATGCCATCCAATACCACGAGCGTTGCGTCTAGCAAGTTCCTTTGCATAATTAAAATCGCCTAAACAGTACCCCGCAATTCGGTCACAAATAGATAAATACAGTCCAAGTTTTTCATAGTGTCGCCTTGTGCTAACATCATCATTATTGATGCCTGTCAATGAGAGTAATTCATGGATTCTTTTTAACGCATGTTCCTTTTGTGTTCCTATAAAAGGATATGTCGTTCTATGAATTAGCGCAATGACTATGTTCAGATCTATCTCAAAAGAGTCAATAAGTCCAGCCAATTTTCGATCGTTTCTAATAAACAACTCAATATTATCTTCATTGGGTTTTTCAAACTCCTTTCTTGGATCAAAATCATGGAAAAGTGCGGCTACAAAAAGATTTTTGATATCTTTCTTGCTCATCTTATTTTCTAATTTTTGATTCCCTGCTGATAGTAGTGAAATGTAAGCAACTTCAAGATTGTGATTGATGGTGTGATATCCAGGATAGTCTGATCCTAGGCCATATTTTGAAAATTCAGAAACGGCATGCCTTATAATCCTAGATGTTGCCTTTATATCAAAATCCATATTTTTGGCCAATTTCAGTATTTTGTCTTTATAAGATGCTTCTTTAGCTATACCAATATTATATCGAGTCCACCAGGGGAACAGCCTAATTCTTTTATAATGTTCATACCACCAAGGTAATGGTTTAACAGGAGTCACTTGATGTCCGATTTCACTTTTATTGAATTCTTTTTCATTTTTGTCGAATATCATTGTGACACTTGCAATTAACAATACGATTGAATATAAAAAACTTATCGTGGATGCACATCAGATTATACAAATGCAGGAAGCAAGCTATTAATGATGAAAAATTATAAATAAACTGGTATAATAATGTATTTTTTACATCACCAAATTCAATTTGTCATTAACATGGTCAACAATTAGACCCTCGTCTATCCCATTTACTTTGTGTCTGTGATAGACATTCTGGTACTTTGGAGGATTAATAATGTGGTGTATTTCATGGATTGCATTAATTCATGTGAGAGCTTTTTTCTAATTATCAGGATTTGATAATTTTGGAGAAATTTGAATAAACCACTCTACAATTATTGGCCAAACTTTCGAATTCAGCTTTTTTATTATTCAAAATATTATCTACAGTTACACCAGCTTCTCTCATCTCAGATCCATAATTCTCTATCCAATCTTGGATCATTTCGGGCATTATCTCAAGATGAAACAATATACCTATAGTGTTACCAAGTCTAAAAGCTTGTGGATATAAATTAGATGAGGCCAGAAGTGTAGCTGACTCGGGAAGTTCATAACAATCACCGTGCCATTGGAATACTTTCATATTTTTATTTGCTATCCCTTTGAAGATATCATTCTTTCCTTCATTACTTATTACTACTTCGAACCATCCGATTTCTTTTTGCTCCCCCTTATAGACATTGCCTCCAAGCGCTTGGGCAATTAATTGCGACCCAAGGCATATTCCAAGTAGAGGAACTTTATGTCGGTTGGCAATTCTTATTAATTCTTGTTGTTCATTCAGATAAGGTAGGTTTTCATTTACAGACATGTATCCTCCCAATATGACTATGCCGGCATACTTTTCAACGTCATGCGGAATAGTGTCCTTATTTACATGTATAGTCTTGATCTTATACCCATCAGCCTCAAATAATTCCTTAAAATTACCTAATGTTTCGATCTCTGTATTTTGGATAGAGAGAATGATGTCTTTCAACTGTATGGTATTGAACTAATTCACTATATCTACTTATACAGTAAAAATCAATTTTCAGCATTTAGTACTATATACTGACATTAAATAATGATGATCATTCTATTTTTTTAATTCCTTATATCTAAAACAATTTGTTGTGTGATCATTAACCATACCTATTGCTTGCATCATTGAATAACATATCTTGGAACCTACAAATTTGAATCCTCTATTTTTAAGATCTTTATAAATCATATCAGATTCATTAGATCTAGAAGGAACATCCCTATGAGTTCTCCAAGAGTTTTGTATTGGTCTGTATCTTATAAAGTTCCATATATAAGTATCAAAACTGCCAAACTCTTTTTGTACCCTAAGAAATGCATTAGCATTTATGATTGTTGCTTCAATTTTTTTCTTATTTCTAATTATGAATGGATTGGAACATAGTTGCTTAATTTTCATATTATCATAATTAGCGATTTGTTGCACTTGAAAATTATCAAATGCTTTTCGAAACTCTCGACGCTTATTGAGTATAATACGCCAACTTAAACCTGCCTGCATACCTTCTAGTATAAGAAATTCAAATAGCTCCCTATCATCGTGTAGCGGTACTCCCCATTCCTTATCATGATAGTCTATTTCAGCTTGATATTTCGCCCATTCACATCTTGCAATCATTTCTATTATCTCGCATATTTTCAATATATTTTGATTGCTGTAATTTCTGAATCTTATAAACAGTATTTGTAAGCGATTGGAACTGCGATTATGAAATTAATAATTACTTAGGGAGATTTTATCATGTTAAAAGATCAGTTCTTGAGAACTTGCCTGCAAGTATTTTCCCAGGTTTAGATTTATAATCTGGAATGCCAATACCAACGGCGATCGTAACATCCTTATCTTTTGCATGGGGCGAAAAAAATTCGGTCACGGCATCGTCATAAAAGGTAGACCCTGAAGCTCCTAGGCGTTGATTATATGCAGACAGGTAAATCCTTCCAGCAAGAATACCTGATTCAAATTGGCATAATCTATACCCTCTATTCCCTAGTCTATCAAGTACAAATCTGAGATTCGTCATCATATAAAATACCGCACTAGCATCGCTGAACAGAGACTGTTCTAAACATAAATATCCTGACATATTCCTATGAACGTTTGTTTTTAGCAGACCAATTGTATTTTCTTTTCGATTAAAAAAATAAGCTCCCTTCTGCATATCAGTTACGGCATTTGCAATAAAATAAACATCTATTGTGGACTCTTTATCAACAAAGTCTGAATGAATAGATTTAGTTAAACTATATAGTATATTTGATAGCTGTACGAACGTAATGGACTTTCTCGAAAATTTTCGAGTTGATCCCCTTAAAAGTATGACATCCGATAGCTTTTGAGAAATAACTGGTATACGACTTATCGATTTTGAAGGTAAATTCAAATCAACATTTTGTGTTTCTTTAATTTCTTGCATCACGAGAATGGAGCGAACCCACTCGCGTACCTCATCATTTGAATCTAACGAGGATGCTTTATGTAATTTCCAGATCTGTGGGTATTCAAACTCTTTCTTAGAAATAGGAACAATATCGGGAATAAATCTGGTTATATATTCGATCTTCTTCGGTTCTTCTTGTGATAAACCTATACCAATGGGTGCCAAAACTATTGACGCTTCTTTTTCTTCATCAAGACATAACATTTCGTTTACAGTTTTGTCAACAAATCCAATAATTAATTTAGTATTCAGACCAAAGGACCTGGCAGTAGCAACCAAATTCGCAGTAATTACACCTGAATCCCAAAACCAATGTCTATATGAACGGGCCTGATATTTCCAAGCGTTTCTCCACGCAATGGAGGTTAGAATTAAGGTAAACGGCGAATTCTTTATAACTTTATCACACCCAGAAGCTTCGAATAAAAGTAGTCTATGATCCCCCTCCCTCAATTTTGTTAGAGCAAACTGGCCAGGGCAGAAGTGATATACACCTGCTTGCAACCCATCAATATTCTCAGTTACTACATACAATTCAATTGGATATAAAGCACCAGTAGCAGGTGCGGCACGCATAAAATAATTCCCATGGGGAAACTTGATTTGCCTCGTAATTCCTGCGGAAAAAAAAAGTAATGATGATAATAATTTAATATTTATTTTAGTATCAACTGAAGAAAAGATTTGATCCGTATCTTTCATGGTAATAACATTCAAACTTGGAATTGGAAAATCTATTGGAAGAGCTTCTGATAGTAAACTAGTATAAAATTTAAATGGGTTCGGTTTATTATCCCAATCTAGGTAATAGTTAGATGACCTAATACTAACTTCGGAGTGTTTCGTTTCTTGGTGATATTCTAGCGCATATTTGATATTTTTATTCAATTGGTTCCGCCATATATAGAAACATTCGTGTTATAATAATTAACCTGGTTTTTTAGGAACATAACTAACAGTTAAAGTAATTAGCAGTTTTAGTTAATTAAAAAATCTCATTCTGATTCAACCTTTTACTATGCCCAATATCAACAGACTTCAAAATCACAACAAAATTTAAATAGTTTACAAGATCATTAATTTTATGACTCTCTCAATAAACTGTAAGGATGCAGGGGATCCAGTCTGTACTCACACAATGTATGGAGAAACTGAAGAAGAATTGCTTCAGAATGCTAAAGAACATGGAATTAAGGTTCATGGTTACACGGAAGAGAAGTGGAACGAAGAGGTTTCGAAAAATTTAGAGCATTTTAGAAAAGTTATAAAAAAAACTTAGACCTGCCTCAAAGCCGGTAAAACAAAGGCGTAACCACATTTTATTATAAGATTTTTTATTCATAGATATCAATAGTTTTCTGTCGACTAAATTTAAAGGTACCAAATATTCTATTGGCAGCTATTGTTTATATCCTTCTGCAGTAAAACTAAAGATCTTGTTGTGCAATTAACATAAAGAATTAGTCTGCAAATTTCTCTATTTATTTTGATTTATCTATCATGAACCGAAAGAATTAATATTAGTCTATCCTCAAATCAAAACTAAAATGTCCGATGAAGGGATTACAACTCAGTTACTCCAAGAAAGTATTGGGAAGAACGTGCTCGTTAAACTAAAAGGAAGAAGGTCAGTAAGAGGAAAAATTAAAGGATTTGACAAACAGATGAATATAGTGATAACCGAAGCTATAGAAATGATAGAACAACCAAGCAATAATAATAACCCAGAAAAAGTCCAATATCAAGAATCACAAGTAGGCGATGCATTAATACGTGGTGATAATGTAATAACGATTGCGGTATTATAGAACATGTAGTGGAAATAAAGTCTTTATATTTAATGCTCCGCTCTTACAAAAAATCAAATTGAACAGATTGGATTTAATAATTTATTCTTTTTAAATTATTTAGTAACATAACAACTTTATCCAATCGGATAATGCGTTAATTCAAAATTTTGATTGCCTCATTGAATTCTGAATTATTAAGAGGTGCCACTTTGGCAAGTTCTATATTTTCTTTGACATGGTTGAGCTTCTTATGTCCAAGTAATGGAGCAATTACATTTGGAGTGGATCTGGGTATTTGTACTATTTTTAGTAATTGATTGTCATATCCTAGATAATCTGGGATCTTGGCCTCAAATAATTTTGCTTGTAATAATGGAACACTTGTAAAAACTCCAATGTTTAATTTATTGCATGCTTCCAAGATGGTAAGATCATTTTCCGAACCTACAGTTTGGTTCTTAAGCAAAAAAGCTTCTCTATATGCCAGATTATATGGGAGTTGGATAAAACGAAAGCCATGATCTTTTCCTGCCACATTTTCCGCCAGTCTCACCATATCTTCTAGAGATAGATATCCTTCTTCATTCCTAGGCAATCTAAAGCAGGTCCATGTTGCCATCCCATAATATCTTATCTTGTTCTTCGACCGATACTCTTCATAAACTTGAAAAACTCTTCGTATCTTTTCATCAAACTCACTTCTACTTATATCTTGAAACCAGCTCTCATACGCATTGTGAACGTAAACTAGATCAATGGTATCAAGTTGCATATTTGTCAATGATTTATCTATACATTTTCGAATATAATTTGGGTTTAATACATTATAACCGGAGCTTATGTCTTTGGAGTCTATTATTCCTTGTGAAATGTACATCTTATGCATATATTCAAGTACATCAATTGTTGGATAATCTCCGTCATTGGTAATGTATCCATTTTTTGTTGATATAAAAACTTGATCTCGTGAAATAATCTTATCATCTATCAACCTTCTGATTGCATGCCCAATATTTTTTTCTGATTTCATAGAGCGATAATTTATGGCAGTATCGATTACATTCATAGCGCCGGACTTTAATGAGTGATAAATCGCGTTCTCCAAATCTATATCATCTTCCGCTGTAATCCGACCCAGGTAGGTTCCTATTCCCAAACTTGAAAAATTGAGGTTATTAAATGGTCGAAAGTGTGAATTTGCTATACCATTTTTAAATGCATTTTCCATAAATTTTTTCGTACCTTCGCCAGTAGCATATCCAGCTACGGCTCGATATTCACTAACCAATGATATGGACGTAATAATAGCCATATTATATTTCATATGACCGAATCAATCATTACCTATCGCGAGAAATTAGCAGAAATTTACTAGATAAGTTGTAATCATAACATGAAGATCGATTTGATGTAAATTTACGATTTCTTTTAAGAGAGGTTCATTTATTGGAGTAAATAACATTATATCTTAGATTTGTCTTAATTTTATGATAATGTCCAAGACGAGTAAAGATTTTTTTGAGGAGCTTTCAAGGGAAATTTTAGAAATAAATTCATCCTTAAGATGGATTGCTATAGCTGACTCTGATGGCCACTTACTTAATGTCACAAGGAGGGAGGATCTAGCTCCATTAATGACTCGTGAAGAAAATCACGAATATGCATTGAATGCAATAACCCGACATAAATCAAGGCTGAAATTCGAAGACAAATTAGGTAAGCTAGTATATTCCTTAGGAAAGTATGAAAAATTGGTAAGAATTGTTACTCCTATCAATACCAAATATTATGTTTTACTCACAATGGATGTTAGAGAAACTCATATTGACTCGATTATGAGAGAGCAGATAATTCCAAAATTAAAGGATAATATTCGTTATTTTCAATAGTACTTTAAGCTACCAGCAAATATAGATTAAGTTTCTAAAATATATTAAATAAACAGATTTAATCTTAACAATTGCGTTTTCATATCAGTTGCATTAGTCTTTTGAATACTAGTCTTATGGAATTATAAGGATTTAAGGAGTATCCACCATATTCCATTCATGTCCATCAAAGATCAAATTGATAGCGCTAAGAAGATAATTGATTCAGAAATCACGAAGGTTACTTCGAATTCGTCTTTAATAAAATATGGCGGATGTGCATCATGTCACATATTGTTTAAGCTCATAGAATCTCTTTCTTTAAATGAATCAGATGCTACAGACCTATTATCTGAAGTTTTATATCAAGATGCACAATTAAATGAAAGATTTATTGAATTGGTGGAAAAGGTTCACATGAAGGACCGACTCATGGGAGTTCAATTCTCACTTAAAAATAGGGAAGCAAAGAACAGATTCATTGATGCAAATATAAAAAATGTTATATCTGAATTATCAACCGATATCAAAAACTACGGAAAAGAGTTAGTATTAAGGAAATTATTATTATCATCGATCTCAGTCCAATTAGCACAAAATATAGGTGTAGACCATCATGCAGCAACTGAAGAACTCTACTATTATATGAAAAAAAATATGGATACTAACACAGTTCTGCATGAATTTCTCAGTAAAATATCTAAAATAAGCACTCGGTAATTATTCATGAGTTATATTCATTGTTTCTAGAACTCAATCACATAATCAAAAATATAATAAATAGTCCCTATTTTCTCAATCTATGGATTATTCAAAGCTATGTGAGTCGGTTTTCGACCTGAACAGCGATATACGTTATGTGGCAGTCATTGATGATACAGGATTACCTATTGCTGGAGGGATGAGGGGAGGGATAGATTCTATTATGGATGAAAACAATGAGGAATTGTACCTCACTCATACGGCTTTACGTAAATCAATGAGAGAAAGATTTAACAGTACTATGGGGAGTTCAAGATTTGCTTACGTTGAAAGGGAAAAGATATCAATACTTACATTTTACATGAATGAGTATGTACTACTTGTAACTATGGAACCAAGTATCAATTCCCACACTTCAATTGACATTGCTGAAGACGTATTGGAAATGTTAAGTAGAAAAAAACAATGATCTATTTTGATAGCAGTGATAAATGTTTATTTTTATAACTTCTATTAACATTTCATTAGAAATTTTTAGTTGTTTAATCTAGATGCAAGCTTTCCCATAATAATTTTCTTACTTGATCTATTCGGAACCGCGGTTTTTGCTGTAACGGGAGCACTTAGAGCAATAGAACACAAGTATGATATTGTGGGGGTAATAATTCTTGGAACTGTAACAGGAATTCTTGGAGGTGTAATGAGAGACACAATCCTGGGAATCTTCCCGCCACATAGTTTTTCAGATACTATTCACATAGTTCTGACCACAATAACTTCGATTATCATTTTTTTACTGTATCATAGAATAAAAAAATATGAAAATATGTTCAATATTTTCGACGCTGTAGGCCTTGGAGTGTTCACTTTTACAGGAGCTTCAATAGCGTACTCACTATATAGTACAAATGTGGTATTAATCATAATTTCAAGTTTGTTGACAGCTTTCGGCGGTGGAATTTTGAGAGATGTCTTTGTAAGAGAACCACCAATTGTTTTTACCAAGGAAGTTTACGCAGTAGCAAGTTTTATAGGAGTGATTATATTCCTCATAATGGTAAATCTAAAACTACAATTTGAATATATAGCAATTGTCGTAATTTTCGTGACAACAGGTATTAGGTTAATATCCATCAAGCTACATTGGAATGTTCCTAAAGTAAAGACATAAGTTAAAACTTCAAACATCAGGAAGATACATTTCTATTTATTTTGTAAGAAACAAATACTATCGATTGCTTTGAAAGAGGAAATATACTATATTTTGATTAAAATCTTACCCAATTGTTTTCCACTTTCTAATCTATCATGAGCATCCTTTACTTCATTCAAGGAGAATACGGAATCAATTCTTGGCAAGATCCTTTTCTCATTGATAAATTCAATTAATTCTAACAACTCTAATTTTGATCCAATCAAAATCCCATATAACTGAATTTGCTTGGAATAAAAAGATCTAATCTTAAAATTTGCGACATTTCCTGTTGTTGTACCACACATTGCAATTTTCCCATTTTTTCGAACAGAGTTAATACTTGTCATTAAAGTTTTCTGACCCGCATTATCTACAACCGCATCAACTCCTGAACCATGAGTTATTTTTTCTATTTCTAGTGATATTTCTTTTTTATCCCTATTTATTACATAATCGGAGCCAAGACTATATACAAAGTCCAATTTAGAATCGTCGGATATAGTGCTTATAATTTTAAGACCGAATGCTTTTGCAATTTGAATCATAGCCATTCCCAGACCACCAGAAGCTCCGTATACTAGAACAGTATCGTCCTTCTTTAGTTGTAGTTTTTTAATAATATTCCAGGCAGTTAAATATGAAATTGAGAGTGTAGCAGCTTGTTCGTCACTTACCTCATGAGGTATAGCTATGATATTTGTCTTGGGAACACTTACATATTCAGCATAACCACCATTGTAATTGCTCAAACCACCAATTATTGAAAAATCATTACATAAAGTTTCGTTTCGATTCTTACAATTATCACAGTTATTGCAGCTAATTCCAGGATATATCAGAACCCTTGAGCCTTTGGTAAATGTTGAATAATCTTCTTGTAGCGTACCTACAATATCACTGCCACAAATATGTGGAAAGGTAATAGAATTACCTGGAATTCCCATTCTTGTCCAAATATCAAGATGATTTAGAGCACAAAATTTCACTCTAATTAAAATCTCAGAAGAATTTGGTATTGGAGTAGGAAAATTATCTACATACCTTAATACATCAGAATTACCATGATTATATATAGGAACAGCTTTCATAAGATTACCAGTAATTTGAGATTAAACTTGAATATTATGCATTTCTTTAAGATCGTCCTTAAATTGATATAATTCTTTTGGAATCTCAGCTCTAATAGGATCACGTAGTGAATATCGCTTACCATTTTCATTTGTTGATTCTCGTTTTTTAGTCCATATTGATGAATTAAAATCAATTAAGGCCCTAGTAAATTTACACATATCTCGATAATCATTATCATGTAATGGAAACTTTTGTATATGAATACTATCTTTAGAATAAATTGTAGTCCATAACTTATCGGTGATAAAGGGGCAAATAGGTGCTAATAGTAGCAATATTACTGAAAAACATTTATGGAGAGTATATAATGCAGAATATCTATTATTTGGCACTTTATCATTGTATGCTCGTGATTTTACCAATTCGAGGTAATGAGAAGCAAAAATATTCCAAGTGAACTCTCTTATTTGTGAAGCGGGAATAAAGAAATTATACTCTTTGTAACCTCTGACACATTCACTTACTAATTTTGATAATTCTCCCAAAATCCATCTATCGGAAGATAATAAATCAGATTGATATGATGAAATGTTTTCAAAAGAAGATACAAATCTTCCGATATTCCATAATTTGGTTAAAAATTTTTGAGCTTCTACTATCTTTTGTTCTGAACATCTAAAGTCTTGTCCGTGATTTGCTTCTATTGCTGACCAGAATCTAAAAGTATCAGCCCCATGCCTCCTTATTATCGGAAAAGGATCAATTACATTTCCCTTACTCTTACTCATTTTTTCGCCATACTCATCCACCCCATATCCCATAACCCACACCTCTGTCCATGCTAATTTGTCTGTTAATTGATAACATCGTAACATTGTATAATACAACCATGTTCTGACAATATCTTTTGCTTGTGGTCTTATTTGTGTTGGAAACGTATTTAAAAAAAAGTCACTATCTTTACTATATTTGGTTACAAATAGAGGTGATATACTAGAATCCATCCATGTATCAAAAGTTCTTTCATCGCCGGTAAATTTGTTATGTCCACATTTAGAACATTTATCAAAAGGTGCTTTATCTTTCCAGGGCCTATAATATTTTCCAGGTTCAGGTAGTAGTGGTTCTCCACAATTATTACAATACCAAATAGGAATTTCAGTACCATAGAATCTCCTTCTTGATATAGGCCAATCTATAGCAACAGAATCCAGCCAATTCAATAATATCTGTCTGTGAGATTCTGGATAAAAAGTGAGGGAAGAGGAAAACTCTCTAAGTTTAGGAAGAAAAATAAGTTGTTTTATATAGTAATCTTGCATTGGGATTATTTCTACCGGAGATTTACTTCTTTCGCAAATTGGAATTCTATGAAAGATTGATTCTTCTTTTACAATGTATCGATTACTTTTCAAATCCTCGATAATTTTCTTTCTTGCATTATCAATGGTTAGAGTAGAATAATTACCTCCGCTTTCACTTATCCTGCCATGTTGGTCTATTGCAAAAATTTCTTTTAGCCCCAATTCTCTAAATACTTGTACATCATTGAGATCTCCGTAACTACAAACCATTACAGCTCCCGAACCAAAGTCTGATTTTGTTGAATGGTGTGGCAAGATCTTTACTACTCTATCGAACAAAGGTAGGATAACCTCCTTATTGTGTAGTCTCTGGTATCTAGTATCGTCAGGATTCACTATAACACATTGGCATGCAAAAATTAATTCAGGACGAGTTGTAGCAACAATCAGATCCTCGTTCTCATTTTTTAATCTAAACTTCAAATAGACTAGAATTGTCTTTCTTTCTTCATAGATTAATTCTGCATCTGCGATTGTAGTTCCACAGCTTGGACAATAATTATTCGGTCGATTAGCAGAATAAACCAATCCTCCTCTCCATAAATTAATAAATGTACTTTGAGTTAAAGTGCGATATTCATTCGAATCAGTCCTATAATACTCCTCAAAATTAGCGCTGAGACCGATACTTTTCATAATTTGGATCATTTCTTTCTCTAAATCATCCAATGAGATCTTACAAAGGTTAAGAAATTCTTCCCTGTCCGTGTTTCGCATTTTGATTTTGTGTTTTTTCTCAGTGTAGATTTCTACTGGAAGTCCATTTCTATCTATACCTATAGGAAAATATACATTTTTTCCAAACATTCTAGCTGTTCGTGCTATCATGTCAATTTGCGCATAATGTGCTGCTGCTCCTATGTGCCACGGTCGCCCTGATGGATAAGGAGGAGGAGTATCAATTACATAATTATTCCCACCAGAGACTTTGAATTCATAGATTCTATCCTGATTCCATTTATTCAGAATAACATTTTCGTTATTAGAATTCCATACCTTTTCATTAATTTCTTGTTGCATGGTTATGTTAGGACTAATCCACTAGAAGGCTCGTATTTAAATTCATGCTTTAAAAGAATCTAGATTGATGTAAATAACAGCTATTAGCATTTTTAATAATAAACTCACTTTATGAATTATTACTATTAGAAATATTTTCGATATTCACTTGATGTCAGCCAGAATATGTGCACCCTTATTTACACCTTCATAAATATAAACACCCAAAGCTTCTATGTTTGGGGGCATTTTTGAGGACAAAAGCTTTATGATTATGGATGAGAGATTCTCAACAGTTGCCTCCCCCGGCAAAAGAAATGTTGTATCCTTTGGAAGCTGCAGATTGAAAAATCCACGTGGACCTTCAAATGATACGTAAAAGTGAATACTATCTTCTTTGTAAACATATTTTTTATTGATAAAGAACTTGTGATCTAGTGTTGAAAGAGTATCTTTGATAATTTTTTTTGCTTCACTAAAATCAATAACTAGGTTATTTACCATTTTTCCAATGATCTCCACCATGACAGTGGACGTGTGACCATGCAGTATTGAACACTTTTCTACTAGAGGTAAAATATGGGCATAGTCAAACGCAAGTGATGAATCCTCCAAAAATATAGAACCTACTTGATCCCTGTCGGAATCAATGAATGACATTGTTTCAAAATCACCTGATTTGACACCAAACTTTGATTTACCAATACCAATGATATCAACATCAGGATTATTTTTTTTTATTTCATTGAATTTATCAAGGTCTATATCAGAATCTAAAATTTCAATGTATTTGTCATCAACCTTAAAATCGACATATACCTCCTTACCGTTCATTAGCTTAATTTTAAAGTCATATTGGTAATCTTTTTCTAGGAATGAAAGTAGTCTTGAGAAAGATAGTTCTGTCTTACTCCTCAACAAATTTCCCTTCCTGTCGATATATTTGAGATCTTCATCCAGAATTATTTTCTTCATTAATTTTATTTCAAAGAATCCAGATATATACAAGTTGCTTTTTATAAATTCAAAATTCCGAAAGTTTCAATGAAAAGATCTTGTTTTAAGATATTTAAGCGAATCTTGCTAAAACATATTAATGACATTTCTGATTTTAGTTAGAATGCATTGTACAATTTCGACCTAATCGATGCATTATTTGCAACGGTAACTGAAAATCTAAGAGGGATTAATAAAATTGGTATTGCTTTTTCAGGCGGTATAGATAGTACTTTACTTGCAATGATTTGTAAAAATATCAATATCGATACTACACTATTGACTGTTGGCTTTCCTCATTCCAATGATATAGAATTTTCAAAATCAATATCGCATAAGATCAAAATCAATCACAAGATTTTAGAAATAGACAAAGATGATTTTGTAATAGTTTCAAAAAAAATTAAAAAGGAAATATCTTGTAATAACCCATCTCACATAGAAAATTGCATTGCGTTTAATTACCTAGCTAAATTAGCAAGTAAGAATGGGACGCCTGTAGTACTAACAGCTAACGGTTTTGACGAACTTTTTTGTGGATACAATAATTTCAGATATATATTTGATCAAGGTAGTGATATTATCAATGCAACTATTGAATCAAAGATCTTGAAAGAACTGGAATTAATAGATGAAATAAAACAGATAGCAATTAGATATCATATCAGTATATTACAACCGTTTCTCTCAAAAGGATTTATTTCTGTCGCAATGAAGTTTCCAATTTACGATAAAATAGTTAGCAACGATGATGTTCTAAGAAAACATATCATTAGAAAGATTGCACTAGCTTTTGACATACCACCAGAAGTGATAATTAGGAGAAAAAAAGCACTTCAGTACGGTTCTCTAATCCACAGATATTATAAGAAAATAGACTAGCGCATTTTGTAATTTTTGCGTACTTGTTCGGCTTTCTTTATGACATTGTTTATTATTTTTGTTGATGCAGCCAAATGGGAATTTGGATCAAATATCATTTTCAATTCTTTCTTGTCTAAATTAGCTCCAATGAAAGGATCCTGCATTACCGCTTCTTTAAAATCTTTGTCACTTGCAAGTGTTTCGAATGCAGAGCGTTGTATTTTATCATAAGCGGTCATTCGAGGAATCCCTTTCTTAACTAGTGCTTCAAGAATGAATTCTGCAAAAATTCTTCCCCTTGTTTTATTAATATTCTCTAGAATTTTTTGTCTATTTACATTTAGTCCTTCAATTACCTTTATCATACTATCTATCATTTCATCTAAAAGAATGACCGCCATTGGAATAGTAAACCTCTCATTTGCGGAATTTGAGAGATCTCTTTCATGCCATAATGAAATATTCTCTTGAGAGATACTTGAAAAGGAACGAAGAATTCTTGCAAGGGATGATATTCTTTCACTCTTAATAGGATTTCTTTTCACCGGGACTGCGCTACTCCCCATCTGACCCTTTTTAAACGGTTCTTCAACCTCACCGATTTCAGTTCTCTGTAAATTTCTTATTTCTGTTGCCATCTTATCTAATGTACATCCTATTAATGAAATAATAAATTGAACTTCTGCTAATCTCTCTCTGGGAATTACTTGTGTCGCAGCCTCTATAGACCGAAGTCCAAGTGACTTGGACACGTCCTTTTGAACATCCAACGCCTTTGATCCCATTAGTGACCCCGTTCCAACTACTCCTAAGGTCTTACATAATAGAAATCTCTTCTTGCCTTCTTCTATTCTATCTATATGATGTGAAAGTTCATTTGCCCATACCGCAAATTTTAGTCCGAAAGATATTATGCTTGCATGCTGTCCATGAGTTCTTCCTACGGAAGGTAACACATTAAATCTTCTTATCTTTTTTATTAGTAACGAAATCAATTTTAAAATTTTTGGTTCAATTATTTCAAATGCATCCTTTAATTGCATTGAAGTAGATGTATCTATAACATCGTTACTGGTCAATCCATAGTGTATCCATGGTTTTGTTGAAGGTGAGCAATGTTCACTAATGGCTTGTACTATCGAAGCTGTATCATGCTCAGTAATTTTTTCCAGATCCTTAATCCTTTTCATTGTGATTTTGTTTGATCTTGCTATTCTAGAAATTTCTTTTGAGGCGTCTAGTGGAATGAGATTGAACTTGCCCTGCGATAATGCAACCTCTGCTTCGAAATCAAGTTGATACAGAAGTCGAGTTTCTTCATCAAAGATTTTTCTTATTTCATTGCTACCATATCTCCCAGAATCAATAGGTAAAATTGGCATCTAATTTAGGAATTAGTAAACGTAAGATAAATATTATTATTTTTAATATAAAAATTCAAATTAATCTCTAGCTAACATATAATTTCACCAAATTTATAAACTAAATTAAAATATTTTATTCTTATCTTAGTATAATATTTATAGTGGGATATAATACAATGCGATAATGAATCGTAGTTTAATAGTTGCAAGCTTAGTAGTATCTAGCTTCTTGCTTGTAAG
>DATBHO010000121.1:0-48312 GCA_036557405.1 Nitrososphaeraceae archaeon | reverse complement strand
GATCTAGGGGTTACTTAGATATTGTTCAATAAGTCGGTCAATTTGATACATGGATGTTTTTGGCATGGTTATCGGAATTCTAGTAAATGTATGAAGAGTGACATATTATTCCTGATAGAGTTGACTGGGTTCATACATTATCCTCGGGAACCAAGTGTCACTCCATTCGTATGGCTAATTTCCGAAACTAAGGTTAGTTGGGCTCAAAATAGGATATAAAGAATTATTGTGATGAAGATCTAACTGTGACTTACAGGAAAATTGAAAATTGTATTGGAGAAATATGTAGATACATTATCCCAATCAAACACGAATATTACCTAGGAAATGGAAGGAGAATTGCCATCTGTACTTTATCCAGTGTCAATTTATTGCGAGAAATTTCAAATGATACTAAACTGATGAATAAAGTTGCTATTGTGGGTAGACTATTGTCCGAAAATAGGGGAATTGATAAAATCATAAATTACTGTATCACAAATCGGGAACTTGTTCACCTAATCGTATGTGGGAAAGACTGGAATGGTCATAGAGCTGGACATTCGTTAATTACGCTATTTGATAAAGGCATTTCAAAGGAAGGCAAAATCATCATGTCAAAAAGCCCTTATCCTAACCTTGTCTCATCTTATGACGATGTGCAAGCTATTAGCGGTCGAATTACTATTCATAATCTAATAGAAGAGACAAACCTGAATTTTAGAGGCTTATTTAGATAGATTGGTTTAATAGTTTGTTTTTCTTCTTTCCTTGTTTATTTTGTTCTTTTTCGAATAATATTTTAGGATATCGTCAGGCGACATTTTTAATTCAATGGTAGCCTGGAGGACAAAATGCCAGATATCTATTAATTCTTCCTTTGCCTCCTCAAGGTCAAAATCTGCGGGATTTTTCCACCATTTCCAATTTGTCAATCTTTGAAGTTCGATTGCTTCATGTGTAATTGCAGTACAGAGAACCGAAATCCTCTCTTCAGTTTTTAAGGGATATCTCGATGATGCTAAGACTGTGGCAAGATTTCTTTGCATCTCAATTAAGTTTTCCAGTCTATCCACTTGCGAATGATATTAGATCTTTAATATAATTTAACCTTCCATGAAGATGGAATGGAGTCGTGCTTCCTATCGATTCGCATGGATATGGAAGTTCTCCATTAGCATCTTATTAGTGGTATATCGTAGAAAAAATATTAATAAATGTTTCTCCTGTCGTAAATATAATGTGAAATATAATATATTTCGATGCAATTTACACAAATTCTGAAGAATTCCTATAATAATTAATTCTCATCATATAATTCTTATTAGATGGGATTCTTCAAATTATATCATTTCGGATAATTATCAAGATATCAGCGATTAATACGAACTTACCAACTAAATTGAAATAAAAGTAGAAATATCATCAGCAATCGTAAAGACCATCTTGTCGAGCTATTAAATAAGATTTATCAGCTGTAATAGGTTTCAATGCTCTTGCAGAAAATCTAGACTCATTAACCTTTACTGTCTTTAGCTCTAAGACCACATGAGAATGATTAGAAATTATTTTATTCAATAATTCATTGTAGGGCAGATTTTTCTTTTCAAATATGTCCCCTGAATCAATGTTTTCTTTTTTTGTAAAGACTGGATTTGTAAGTACTATTGCTATGTCATTATCAATTGCACTTATGGCTAGATCGTGAAGGTGTTTTCTGAGGAATATTTGTACTGATAGTAATTTCTTCCTTTCGTTCAAAAATAAATAACTGAAATTATCGATTATTATTAGAATCGGACGTAAATTTAGAGCATAATTCACCAGGACCATTTGCACATTTAATGAAAGTATCCTCAAACTTCTTATCTGATGAAGTATTGGGGATGAATTGCGTTTGTCTTTGATGTATGTAAGTATTTTCTCGGGCCGGAAAAAACCTTGTGTGTCACCAAATATTATGGATGAATCTTTATAGCCTTGTGCAGCGTTGACGCATAGCGAATAGCACATACTAGATCTCGCTTCTCTCGAATCAGACAAAATATTGGTTATCAAACCAGTTCTGATTCCTCCTCCCAACATCTTATCAATCGAAGATGACCCTGTTGTGATTATGCGCATAAAGCTAAACTCTATAATTAATTATATGCAATTTCAGAGATCCTAGGAGAAACTTTTTATTGTCGATCTTATTTTTTGAAAACAAAAGTGATAACCTAATATGTCATCAACTCCACAGCAACCAAAAAGACCGTTAACAATCTTACAACGCTCACTGAATATGAAAGTATCTGTCAGACTTAAAAATGAGTTGGAGTACAGAGGTCGAATGAATAATGTGGATTCATATATGAATTTAATACTATTGGATGCAGAAGAATTTAATGGTGCAAGTGCCGTTGCAAATTATGGGAAAGTAGTTATTCGAGGAAACAATGTACTATTCATCAAAATAGAAAAGGATCTCTAAAATAGAGAAATATTCTTAGGAATTGACGTAAACAAAAATGGGAAGGCGATATCTCTTCACTTCAGAAAGTGTAACTGAAGGGCATCCCGATAAGATATGTGATCAAGTTTCTGATTCAATACTTGATGAAATAATTTCTCAGGATCCTGATTCTAGGGTAGCAGTAGAAGCTATGACCACCACAGGGATAGTGTTTGTTGCTGGGGAAGTAACTTCCAACGCAAGAATTGACGCCCAGGCGGTTGTTAGAACCGCATTGAAGGATATAGGTTACAATGGATTAAAGTACGGATTTGACGGAAACAGCTGTTGTGTTTTAACTTCAATTCATGAACAAAGCCCTGATATTTCGATGGGGGTTTCCAAAAATGAGAATGGAGTCCAGGGAGCAGGTGATCAAGGATTAATGTTTGGATACGCAACAAATGAAACCACTGAGCTTATGCCATTGCCAATAACCCTAGCGCACAAATTAACATTCAAATTGGCAACGGTTAGAAAAGAAAAAACACTGGATTGGGTAGGTCCGGATGGAAAATCTCAGGTTTCTGTAATCTATGAAGATTCCATTCCAAAGAAAATAGATACCGTTGTTGTTTCGACTCAACATACGGAAGATGTTTCAATATCCCAAGTGAGAGAAGAGATCATCTCAAAGGTTATAAAACCTATTTGTGATGAATTAATAAACAATTCTACAAAATTTCTCGTAAATCCAACTGGTCGATTTGTTATAGGTGGTCCCGTAGGGGACACCGGATTAACTGGAAGAAAGATAATAGCCGATACCTATGGTGGCATGGGTAGGCATGGTGGAGGTGCATTCTCGGGAAAGGATCCTTCTAAGGTAGATAGATCAGCATGCTACATGGCAAGATATATAGCAAAAAATATTGTTGCATCGGGATTAGCATCAAAATGCGAAGTACAACTGGCATATGCTATAGGGGTAGCCGAACCAGTTTCAATCATGGTTGATACGTTTCACACAGGAAAAGTTAGCGAAGAAACAATTGAAAAGCAAGTTAGAGAAATATTTGATACTACCCCCATCGGAATAATAGAAATGTTACGGCTAAAAAGACCAATATATAAGAAAACCGCAGCGTATGGGCATTTTGGTAGGAATGATCCTGATTTTACGTGGGAGAAGGTTGACAAATCAGGTTTATTTAGTATGAAATAATTTTTGTAACATTCGATGCCAATTTATTAGATTTGAATGTCTTTAATGTCGTTAATTGTGTTTCCAATGTCCCTTTCAACTTTATATTTCTTTGAAAAAAATTTAAGAATATTTTTTACATCCCTCATGAGCACGACGTTAGCATTAATGGTATCGACTTTAATAGCTTGAGGCCAATCGAGGATAAAAATATTGTCATTATTTACCATAATGTTATATTCATTAAGATCACCGTTAATGTATCCATTGTGATAAGCGATCTTCACGTTGTTGATTATTTTTTCCAATACAGATTGTGGATCATCAAGACTTTCAGCATCTGCTAATCTGGTTCCGTAGAAAGGTTCCATAACAATGCAATGAAAAGATCTATACAGAGGAGTTGGAAATGAAATACTGGAGTGTCTCAGATGGTTTAAAATGTCATATTCTCTTTTGGCTGTTTGGATATTCAACAGTAACCAACTGCTAGTACTTGTGTTTATATCTCGTTTCCTCTTTATTTGTTTGAAACTGGATCTTCCGAGTCTGAACATCTTTAAAATTTTGTCTTGTTCTTGCGAATCATGAGCCAAATAAATTTCAGCTTCTTTACCGATACCAATTTGTGGTCCAATAGATGTAATTGTGTTCCTATTGGAAAGAATCTTTAGGACGTATATATCTAAACCGGTTACCAATAATGTAAAGCCTATATTGCTTTTGCCAACTAATCCAGATTTAACAAGTCGTTCTAAATGATGTTCGACTAATCTTTGACTTAAATTTGAGTATTGACTCAGAGTAGGAAGGTTTAGAAATTGACGAGTCTTTAATGAAGAAGCAAATACCTTTAGAATTTTGAAATCACTTTTATTCAATAATGAAACAAGATGTCCAGCCTTTGAAAATGAAGACAACTTAAATCAACTACTCACAATATTAAATTAAGGTTTGCTGACTACTAAAGTACATTAAAATAACTTAAGCACCTCCATAATTATTAAAAAATCAAATCTGCATTTAAATTAATACATCTCACTATTTCAACACATAAGTAAGAACAGAAAAAGAAACAGGAAATTAAAATCCTAGTGAAACATAAAGTTATGAATTAATTTTTCACTTTTGTTGAAAATTTATCTTTCTCAACTGGAAATACTATTATTATTGAATTAAGAAATATATGTACTTAGATAGTGTGGCTTTATGTACCAGAGCGTAGATGACATTAAAGAAACAGAGCTACCCGTAGGTAGGAAAAGATCACTTAGAACAGGATATACAACTGGTACTTGTGCGGCAGCAGCAACCAAAGCTGCACTATCAACACTGGTAAACGGTGAAAAATTACCAAAAGTAAATGTTTCTCTTCCAAAAGATAAGCACATTGTAATTGACATCGCTTGGATAAAATATGTAAATGAAAAATCTGTTACTGCTTCTGTTATTAAAGATGGAGGAGACGATCCTGATGTTACTAATGGGGCAGAAATCTGGTCTACGGTATCATTATTAGAGTCATCCAATAAGATCATGATTGATGGGGGGATTGGTGTTGGAAGGGTAACTAAACCCGGATTGGGACTAGAAATAGGTAAAGCAGCGATTAATCCTACCCCGCTAAAGATGATAAATCAGGCTATTGATGAGATTTTAGAGAGACAACAAAAAAATAAGTATGGATTATCCATATTAATAAGCGTCCCCAAAGGAGAAGAAATTGCGAAGAAAACTGATAATCCCAGATTGGGAATAATTGGAGGAATCTCAATTTTAGGAACTTCTGGGATCGTAATTCCGTATTCCACTGCATCCTTTGCAGCTTCCATTCGTCAAAGTATTGATGTTTCTATAGCAATGGGCTCTGATACTGTTATAATGACCACTGGGGGCAGGAGTGAAGATTTTGCACGTGGTATTTTTCGAAGCTTAATTGCAGACCACGCCTATATTCAAATAGGAGACTTTATTGGATTTAGCATTAAACAATGCGCAATTAAGAAAATAAAGAAAGCTTACGTAATAGGGTTTATTGGAAAATTAACAAAGATGGCAATGGGAATAAAACAAACGCATGTAAAAGGATCTCATGTTGATATGAATTTTCTTGCGTTGTTGGCAAGCAGATGTGGAGCAAATAATGAACTTGTTAAAAAGATTAAGTTAGCAAATACTGCAAGACATGTAGGAGAATTAATTGACCAGAGTGGATTGAGCATGTTTTATGATGTTCTATGTGAAGAGGTGTATAATCATCTAAGTAAATATTCTCCATCTGAATTACAGATAGAAATCGTTTTACTTGATTTCACGGGCAAGATAATTGGAAATTTTCCTAAATAATAGGACGAACAACTGAAGTTTCCCTATATCCCCTCAAGGAAACCGTCTTTTTGAAGCTTTTCAGCATGAGCAGAAATATATCTCCAAACTATATCTGCCTTATTAGGTTGAAAATCCCATGGTGCAATAAGAACTAGATCATGTTCTCTGATCCACATACGTCTTTTTATCTTTCCTCTAATTCTACATGTTCTAACTTTACCATCCGTGCATTTCACTATAATGTTATCTCCTCCAACTAATTTTATAACACGTCCAAGTAGCTCACCCTGTTGAGGCATTACTAGCTCCTTAAGATCAGATTCGCTCAGTACTTTTCTCTTTCCTAATTTGAAAACCTCAGCTAAAATTCCTTCTAAGCAAGATAAAAACCTAGTGATTCTACATGTGTGAAAAAAAATTAATGAAAATGTGGTACTTTATTATTTAGAGTAGTGATTACTCCAGAGCGTCATTAGTGTTAGCTCATTAAATCATGACATTTTATGTGATATCATAAGATGGTCTTTGTGTACACTTTTCGTTTTTGACATTGAGCAGCTATTTCTATTAATTCATTTTATTTGAGCGATTCAGATTATTAAATTCATTAAGTAATTTCAATATTGCAGTATAGTCTAATTCTGAGTAACCTCTATTTGCTGCTATTCGATAAAATTGTTCAGCCAATGATGAAAACGTAAGACTAGCTCCATTATTTTTTGCACACTGATTAAGCAATTGTATATCCTTGAGCATATTTTTCAAATAGAATTTTGGTGTAAAATTATCTTTTATCATCTTTGGGCCCTTTATTTCACTCAGACCTGTCTTAAAATAAGTTGAATTTAGAATTTCCAGAAAAATTGATGGATCTGTATTTGATTTCTTTACAAATACTAATGCTTCCGACAATGAAATCGCAATTAAAGCGATGTTAAGATTTAGTCCAAGCTTTATGTAGTTGGCAACACCATCTTGATTACCTAGATAAAATATTTTTTTGCTGAAGTTGGTTAGAATCTTTCTACATTTTTCAGATACTTTCCTATTACCAGATACAATACTTATCACATCTCCCTTCCTAGTTGCGTCTGGACCTCCCATTATTGGAGCCTGAATAATTTCATATCCTTTTTTTTCACAAGTTCGGCACAATAGATTGAATCCTCTGGCAAAACTGTACTAGTGTCGATAACAGTCAGTTGTTTATTATGGCAGTTAACCAGTCCATTGTCACCAAATAAAATTTCTTTTACCGCATGACCATCTGTGACACTGATAATTACAAAATTACATTTTTTACCCATTATTGAGGGATGTGCGATTCTGATTGCGCCCCTTTTTACCAGTGTATTTGATTTTTTTTTAGTTCTGTTATACAGATAAACCTTAAACCCTCTTTCTAACAATCTATGAGCAATTGCAGATCCCATTAATCCGTTTCCAATTATTCCAATGTTCACAAAATAATACTTTATTAGTAGAAATTTATAACTTTTCAATATTTAGAAGGATATATCCCTCCAATAGCTGGCCTATTATTTTATTTTCATTCTGACAGAATTTTGTTGGATTGTTTTAATCTCATGCCTAGTAACATATAGGTTCTTTATCCTATTTGTAGTGAAAACTAGGAATGACAAAATGCGAGTTTGATTATTTAGATACCTGATTTTTAGAAAGATCCCAATCGTGGATTTATAAGATTACTTTTCGGGGTGCATATGAATATTAATTGCTTCCTTGACTAATTACCCTGTGATAATGAATAACAAGGTTGTAACTATCAATCCCGCCAATGAGGAGATATTATCTGAGTATCAAAACATGACAAATGATGAAGTCGCAAAAATTGTCAATAAATCAAGAGATGTATTCAGAGAATGGAAGCGTGATATTCGCAAAAGATCGATAATATTACTTCGATTGGCAGAGCAGTTACGGAAAGATAAGGAACGCCTCGCTAATATTGCGTCTCAAGAAATGGGAAAACCTATTAAAGAATCTCGTTCAGAGATAGAAAAGTGTGCATGGGCCGTTGAATTTTACTCGTACAATGGTGATTTACTGCTCAATAATGAATCACTAAACAGTGATGCCAATAAGACAATGATAACCTTCCAACCCCTAGGCGTAATTGCAAGTATCATGCCCTGGAATTTTCCTTACTGGCAGGCATTGCGATTTGCCGCACCTTCATTAATGGCAGGAAATGCAATAGTTTTGAAACCTGCCAGTGCAACAATGCAGTGTGGCATAGAAATAGAGAAAGCAATACTGAAAAGCGGCGCCCCTGATGGTTTATTCAATACTGTTATCGGAAATTCAAAAATTGCAGAGATGTTGATTGACTCCAACATAGATGGAGTTACTTTCACTGGAAGTATTGAAATCGGGGCTAAAGTAGCCCAACGTGCTACGTCAAGGCTTAAAAAATGCGTGCTGGAACTTGGAGGAAGTGATCCATTCATAGTTTTGGATGATGCAGATATTGAAAAAGCTGCCTCAGGAGCCATCAAAGGTCGATTCCTAAATTGTGGGCAAAGTTGTGTTGCTTCAAAAAGATTCATTGTTTCAAAGAAGATAGCAAATGAATTTATAGAATCATTTGTTCAAAAAACCGAAAAATTAAGGGTCGGGGATCCTCTCTCAGATGATACTGACATAGGACCACTTTCTAGTGTGAAGAGTCTAGAGAATATTGATTCATTGGTGAAGGATGCGATAGATCTTGGTGGAGAGGTATTAACGGGAGGTGAAAGAATCGGCAGTGTTGGCGCATTCTACAAGCCTACAGTAATTAAAAGTGTTAATTCAAATATGAGAGTGTCAAAGGAAGAAACTTTTGGTCCTGTAGCCCCAATAATGTTAGTTGAAGATGAAGTTGAAGCTATAAGCGCAGCAAATAATTCTGATTTTGGACTTGGGGGTAGCATCTGGACACGTGATTTGGAAAAAGCACAGAAATTATCAATGGAAATGGAATGCGGTATTGTAACTGTTAACAACATGGTAGCCTCTGATCCAAGGGTTCCTTTTGGTGGGATCAAGCAAAGTGGTTTTGGGAGAGAACTATCAAGATATGGTTTGCTTGAATTTGTCAATGTAAAGTCAGTCAGATTTTACGACAAACTTGTCTATGAACATCATGTTGAATAAAATGATTCAGGCTTGCAGGATGAAAAAAGAATTTTACACCTATGTTATTCAATTATGAACGCATTAACTATCAATTGCAATTGTGCCACGGTACCACATACCCAAAACGCGATTGATTATAGTGATGATTATGAGAATCTATTATAGTGAGGAATTTAAATTCATGAATTTATTATTATCATTGCTTTGAGTAACTTCACTATTTAAAACTGGTAATGGTTCATTTACAGTTTTACTGTTAAATAGTCGCGAGAGTATAAATTATCCCTGCAATATCAAAAGAAGCAAATGCAATAATTTTTGCCATCTATACAATCTAATTTAAGATTTAGAACAATTGGAGAGTATGTTATTCTAACTAGAAAAAATGTGGTTTGTTGATTTCTTTAGTAGATTTTGTAAAGTTATTTATTTTAAACTATGATTTTTTTGACATAAAACTTTAAGGCAAATTACGAATACTTGGTGATAAATGGCAGAATTTCCAGAATTGGGTCTTGCCGCTATGTACAGAATCATAAAAAAATCTGGAGGAGAAAGAGTTAGCGAGGAAGCAGCAGACCAATTAAGAAGGATACTTGAAGAAATCGCTACCAAGATTTCTAATCAAGCAGTTGATTTAAGCGTCCACGCCGGAAGAAAAACAATCAAGGTGGAAGATATACAGTTAGCAGCAAAAAATTTGCTAAACTTAATACATTAGTTATTGAAAAATATCATCGTCACTTGATTTTATCATGTCAAAGGATATTCTGATTGTAGCTCTAACTGGAATGCCTGGAGCTGGTAAAACTACGGTTGCCAATTATCTATCACATAAAGGCATTCCACTTTTGATTATGGGGGATGTAGTAAGAGAGGCTGCCGAGATAGATGGATTGGAACCTACAAGTGACAATCTTACAAAATTGATGTTAAGACTTCGAAAGAAAAATGGACCCGAAGCTATCGCACATTTGGTTGTCAATAAAATCAAATTAATGAAAAAAGAAGACAAACATCTAAGTGCTGTGATAGTAGATGGCATAAGGAGCATGGCTGAAGTACAAGTTCTGAGACGAATAGGTTCTGTGAAATTATTAGCTATTCATGGGTCAACTTATACAAGATATAGGCATATTAGAGAAAGAGGACGTTCTGACGTACCTTCTAATGTGTATGAATTTGACAAACGAGATAAGATAGAGATGGAGGTGGGAATAAGTAGTGTTATAGCCCTAGCAGATGAAACTATTTCAAACAATGATATTTCAATATCGGAATTGTGCAAACGCAGTTTCATTGCGGTCCAAAAGTGGATTCAGGAAGTTGCAAAGAGATGAAAACAATGTGATAAAAATTGGTAGGAAACACTGAAGCTCTTCAAGACGACTACAATGTGGAGTTAAAAGTAGAAACTGTTCTTAACCCTTCTGAAGATCCAGAAAAGGTAAGGAAATGTATACTAAACGTTGCCAATGGATGTCATCCCATAGAAAAAGCCGGATCTTTGGAAGCAACTTGTACGGGAATTCTTTCATTACATCATATCCGAGTTGGCATAAGATCAAAATCCTCTTCATCCGTTTTGAGAAGGCTTTTAGAATGGAATAGAAAAGGTAATCATTCTTGGTTCTTTTTGAACAAACAAGCCGCTTACAGCGGTGTGATATCATTGGTTGAACGCTATGAAGAATCGCCCCTTGGGCCTATAAAAGTTACAATAATTAGTGATAATATAGACAGAATAACAGAATGGTTGCTATCAAGTAAATAATAGAACATACTAATTTTGCGTTTGAAATTTTATAAAATTACTACATTTGAAATCTGGAGATATACTAAATATAGGAACTATACAATATGAGTCATAATAAAGTCAACAAATTACAATGACAATTCAGATTGAACATTGTTATTCAAAATTCTGTTACCAAAATATTCAAATTCGATTTTCATTACGTCACTTTTATTGTCAGCAGCAGAGTACTCCTCTAAAGCATCATGATTTAAATCTAGAAATGTATGACCCCACTTGAATTTATCAAGCAATCTTAAGGCAAATTTCTTTTCTCCAAGTACGTAATAGCATGCAGATAGAGATTCGACGCTGGATAGTCTACCAAGCCTCGCATAGTTTACTGGATTTCCTGCCAGCAAGGCAGGGATTCTTCGAACAACTCCTTTTCTCAAAAATTTGTAATTTGTTAAGACTGCGTGGGCCTTATTCCATGAGCAGTCAATCACACATACGGAATCAACCAAAGTTTTATCGTTTTTGCAAACTACTTCATTTGCAAAGGGATTTAAGACTAGCATGTTATGTTGTATGGTTCTGGTAGGTATAACAGTGGCAAATTTGATCATTTTCAATGCAGTGCACTTCCTCGGATCATCCTGATTTAACAATAATGCAAATGCGCGTATCAACTATAATTAATTCATGATACAAATTATCAATAAAACGGTTTCGAGAATTTCAGTCATTTTTATTTTGATTCAAAATCGTAACATTAAAAATAATGAATTTGGGGAATATTACTGTTGCCAAAGATAAATGATATCACTGTTTTGGGCTCCGGAATAATGGGCCATGGCATAGCACAGATTTCTGCAATGAATGGCTATGATGTAATATTACGTGACATAGAAGAAAGATTCTTGGAAAATGCAATGAATAAAATAAGATGGTCATTAGATAAATTGGTTGAAAAAAATAAGATAAACAAGCAAGAATCAGACAAGATTTATTACAGAATTAAACCCATAATCGATCTGAAAGATGCATTAGTTAACACTGATTTGCTTATTGAAGCCGTTCCAGAAGACCTTAATCTCAAGAAGAAGGTTTATTCCGAGGTGGATCAATTTGCTAATGAAAAGACAATTTATTCGTCGAATACAAGCACTTTACCAATTAGCGAAATATCTCAACTATCTGATAGACCTGACAGATTTATAGGATTGCACTTTTTTAATCCACCCCAATTAATGAAATTAGTGGAGGTTATACCGGGAACGAGAACTGACAAATCAATTGTTGACCTTGGAATCAATTTTGTAAAATCTCTAGGAAAAGATCCTATTTTATGTAACAAGGATGTCCCTGGATTTATTGTAAATAGAATTTTCATACCGTTAGTCCATGAGGCGGCATACTGTTTAGAAGGTGACGGTAAGAGTATGACACAAATAGACTCAGCTGTGAAATTCAAAATGTTTCTACCAATGGGTATATTTGAATTGGCAGATTATACTGGTCTTGACGTAATACACAAAGCAACTGTTGAAATGTACTCACGTGATAAGAAAGTAGTCAATCCCCATCCTAAAATAGAACAGTTGTTTTCATCAGGAAAATATGGTAAAAAATCAGGTGACGGTTTCTATTCATATGGAGACAAAACTTATGAAAGGATTCCACTTTCTGAAGAACAAGCTAACCAATATGATCCAATTAGGATTCTATCAGTTGCGATAAATAATGCTGCATGGCTAATTTCCAATAATGTCTGCACGAAAGAGGATTTTGAAATAGCTATGAGACTTGGAATGGGCATTAAAAAAGACCTCTTTGACATTGGAAAAGAGTTTGGTTATGAAAAAATTGTAAATACTTTGAACGATTTGCAAGAAAAAAATGGATCATTCTATACTCCTGATCCATACTTAAGATCTATTTCAACATAAGTCAATCTTTAATCCCAATTGTAGTTGATATTGCGGTTCTATTGTTTTAATTCAAAATAGTCTGATATTATTTTGACTGCAGACCGGGCGTCCTCTGAAGTTTTGATAAACACTCTTTTCCTGTCATCAAGATATCTTCCGCCAAAATTTTTAGCGGTGCCTCCACTACTTGGTATTGTTACTATTAGTTTTTTTAACATGTATCCAACACATAGCTCGATTAAAGTTCCTACGCCCCCACCAACAGCAATTATCCCATCTGCAGATGTTGATACCACAAAATCTCTGGCGTAGCCTATTCCTGTAGCTATAACGACATCACAAAACTTATTTGCAAAATGAACTTCCTCTTGAGGAATAATTCCTACTGTTAAACCTCCATGCTCTTTTGCTCCTTTACAAGCATGTTCCATGACACCTCCAAGGCCACCACAAATTAGGATAGCACCTGTTTTCGCGATTTCAGTTCCAACCTCATATGCAATTTTGTTTGTTATTTCGTTCGATTTATCCTGATTGTATCCTATTACCCCTATCTGAAGCCTTCCCATGATTTTCTCGATAAATTATTTCATATATCTATTGTGATATTAGTCTCGCGTAGGTTTGTAGAAGATTGCATATGCATTATACAAACCTCATATTATAGCTAAACTGATCAATTCATTTGCAATGTAAATCCTAACGAAACCTCTAGAAATAAGCAGCTTAAGGGTGAAGAATAATATGTCTCCGATATATCACAGAGCTGAATGAAATACCGAATCAAAGACCTTAATCTAGCTGAAGAAGGAAAGAAAAAGATTGACTGGGCTCAGGTCCACATGCCAGTTTTATTTAATCTTAAAAAAAAATTAAAGGCCGAAAGTCCCCTAAAAGGTGTTAAGATTGCCGGTTGTCTGCACGTTACGAAAGAAACTGGTGTGTTAATTCGCACATTGCGCGATTTAGGGGCCGATTTATCTTGGTGTGGTTGTAATCCATTGAGTACACAAGACGATGTCGCTGCGTCCCTCGTTGATGAAGGAATCTCGATATTTGCTAGTAGAGGCGTTTCAAATGATCAGTATTATCATGATATTCATTCAACAATGTCAATTAAACCTAATGTTACTATCGATGATGGGGCCGATCTTACTGTAGAAATGCATAATTCAAGTAAAGATCTATCAGAAGTTTATGGCGGAACAGAAGAAACTACCACTGGAGTGATTAGATTACGTGCCATGCAAAAGAATGGAAAGCTAAAATATCCTATAATGGCTGTGAATGATGCTGAGACAAAACATGATTTTGATAATGTCTATGGAACAGGCCAATCAGCCTTAGACGGAATAATTAGGGCTACAAACATACTGATCGCTGGAAAGAATGTTGTTGTCTCTGGATATGGACATGTAGGAAAGGGAATTGCCAGAAGAGCTGCAGGACTTGGTGCGAATGTCATAATAACTGAAGTTGATCCGATTGCAGCATTGAAAGGAAAATTGGATGGTTTTTCTGTTCTTCCTATGGCGTCAGCCGCTGTGACAGGAGACCTATTTGTCACTACAACTGGATGCAAAGAGGTAATAAGAGAGGAACATTTTTTGCAAATGAAAGAGGGGAGCATTCTCGCTAATGCGGGACATTTTAATGTGGAGATTTCTATTAAGGCACTTGAATCAAACTCAAATTCGGTGAAGAAAATTAATGAGAACACTACGGAGTACGAACTTAGAAACGGAAACAAACTATATCTCATTGGAGAAGGAAGGTTAGTAAACCTTGTTGCTGCTGAAGGTCATCCTTCCGAGGTAATGGACATGAGCTTTGCAAATCAGCTGCTTGCATCCATAAAACTGATCCAATCAAAGGGATCGCTTTCTCCAGAGGTTTATCAAATCGAAAGATCACAGGATCAAGAAATTGCAAGAGCAAAATTGGAATCAATGGACGTTAGTATAGATACCCTTACTGAAGAACAAAAGACGTATTTGACTGGCTTTAGCGAAGGGACTTAGGTAAGTAGTAGGTAAGTATCCCGATAAATTATGAATTTCTTGGAGAAAACTTATCAAGATATTAATTGGGAAAATATCAATGAAAATTGGGATGGGTAGTCTAGACTGGTTATGATACCTGTCTCACACACAGGTGGTCGAGAGTTCAAATCTCTCCCCATCCATTATCTTTTATTGTAATTATTTTGGAAAACCATTAGGAGATTAAGATTACTCATTTTTAATTCCATTAAAGATTTCTCTTCAATTATAAACTTCTTCCCTATGATATTAACAAGTATAACATTGTCCAATAGTAATTCGCAATGAAGTAATTTGCCCCTTTATTATGATTAAAATGCGAAAAATAGTTACATCCATAAAAAATATATGGTTTTGAAAAAGAAAATAGAATAGTATTGAAAAGGGAGATTCTAAATTATCCTGATAAAAAGCATTTTTATCCGAAATCCAACCCTAGATGGGGAAAAGAGGAAGAAACTGAGATTTTTGGTCAAAATGTAAAACTTTTTAGAAAGGGAAAGATAAGCGAGGATGACTTTCGTCGCTTTCGACTGCAACATGGAGCCTATGGATCCCGCCTCCAACAAAATTATAGCATGGTCAGGATCAAGATTCCTAGCGGCGAGATAACACCAGAACAGTTGGAGAAGATTGGGACATTATCGGAGGCTTTTTCAATTGGTTCTGCCCACGTTTCAACTCGTCAAAATATTCAACTTCACTGGGTGCAACTTGAAGATGTAAGCGAAGTTATGAGGGGTCTGGTTGACGTAGGACTAACAACAAGAGAGGCTTGTGGCAATACGATTAGGAATGTTATGTGTAGCCATTTCGCTGGTGTCTGTTCGGACGAGGAGTTTGATTCAACTCCATATTCTAAGGCAATTGCACGATTCTTTCTGAGAAATCCTGTATGTCAAAATTTGCCAAGAAAATTCAAGATTAATTTTGCGTGTTGCTCACATCATGGTCTGGTTAGAATTGCAGATATTGGTTTAATTCCTATGAAAAAGGACGGAGTTAATGGATTTAAGATATATCTGGGCGGTGGTCTTGGTGCTGCCTCGTTCATAGGACACCAGTTAGAGGAATTTACCTCCGAAGTCAGACTAGTATCTACGTGTATGGCTGTAGTTAGATTGTTTGATAGACTGGGTAATCGTGAAAATATGGCAAGAAATAGAATGAGATATCTGGTCAATGAAATGGGGTGGTCAAAATTTCAGAGACTGGTCATTAAGGAACGATCAAATGTAGAAATGACAATTTCCCTTGAAACATTAAATAGATACAAAGTGGACTGGGAAACTCCTAGCATCAGACAGTTGTCCAATGGCAGGAAATTACCACTAATTAATGAGAAAGTGGATGTTAAGAGTGATCCGTATAAAAGATGGCTTCATTCCAATGTAGTGCCACAGAAGCAAAATGGTTACTTTGTAGTATTTATTACTCTAGGAGCTGGTGATATTACATCTAATCAGCTTCGGTCTCTTGCAAAGACTATTCGCAATTACTCAGGTGAAGGGTGTGCAAGAAATACCCCAAATCAGAATTTTGCAGTGAGGTTCGTCAAAGCCAATGATTTACCAGAATTTTACAATGATCTCGTCAAAATTGGACTTGCAAATCCTGGTGCTCTGTCTCTCTCCTCTGTTGTAGGATGTTCTGGAACAACTTCATGCAATCTTGCAATTACGAATTCTCACAGACTGGCAAAAGAGATACAATCGAAATTCATAGAGCTTGGAATTGATACAGAAGATTCCCTTAGAGACTCAACAATTAAGATCAGCGGTTGTCCCAACTCTTGTGGTCAACATGAGATTGCAACAATTGGATTTTACGGTGGGGCTTCAAGAGTAGATGGCGCTATGACTCCGACATATACGATGATGTTTGGAGGAAGGGATGGAGAAGAAGGTATGCTTGGTAAATCTGTAATGCGGGTGCCGGCAAAAAGAGTGATAGCTACATTGATAAAAATAATTGAGATATACAAACAAGAACGCAGTGAAGAGGAGTCACTTGCGAAGTGGATAGGTAAGTTGATTAATGGTGAAGTTAATGGTAGAGGTCAAATAAAGAGTTTGGACGATATAAAAACAGCTTTGGCGCAGATAGTTGCATTACCAAGCCCTGGTGACGATCCAGAAGCCTATATGGATTATGGTAACGATATCAAATTTAGCGCAAAGACAGCACGTGGAGAGTGCGCAGCTTGAAATATACTTTGAAAGAAAGAAAAACCAATAACATTTTGTCGAAAAGCCGTACACTCAGCAAATCGCAAGACATCATTACAAGTGCGGATATTCTCAGAACTCTTATTAGAAAAAATTCAGTAAGGATTGTAGATGTCAGGAAAGAGGATGAATATAAAAAAGAACATATAAAAACCGCGGTATCAATTCCCCTTGCTAGAGTACTTGCAAATGATTCTCCAGAGAGAATAGTCGCATTATTAGAACAGTCTGGAATCTCCGATAAGACACTGGTAGTTGTATATGATGATACATTTGGTGCACTAGCTGCACGGGTTGCGTGGACATTCCAATACGTGGGACACTCGAATACATCATTACTTGAAATAACTTTTACCAAATGGAAAAATTATGGATTTGAGACCGATAAGAAAATTAACGTCTTTCCACGTGCTAAACATACCCTCAAAGTAAATATGGACATATACGCAAACTATGATGAGGTAGAGAAAGCAAAAAGCGAACAAAACAAGATTTTAGTGGATTCGAGAGAACGCTTAAATTTTTTGAGCGAACATATTCCTGGTGCTACTAATCTACCATATACTATGCTAGGAACAGCTGATTCAATATTAAGGGAACCCCAGGAAATTAGGAGATTCATGGAAAACAGGGGGATATCTACGGATAGCGAGATCATCACTTATTGTGGAAGTGTAGGAACTCTGTCAGGACTCGCATACTATGCGCTGAGAATGGGCGGTGTGAAGAATATTCGATTATATTCAAGATCTTTTAAAGAGTGGAAAAAATTGGGAAAGCCAATAGAAGAATTTAAAGATGCAAATTTCTGGGATCTTTCAGCAGAATAGCCAAAATTTTCTTCCATATCAGAATAAGATAACATGGGTTATTCGGATTTAGTTTTGAGATAGTTCAAAAGTTTTATTGCGTCACGTGCTTTTAGGCTATCTCTATGCTTCAGTATATAGCTTTTAAAATTCTCAAGTTCATCGTGAGTTGACGGAAATTGTTCCTGTGCCAACCTTATTATATCTTCATAGTTTCTAAATGGAAAGTAAATGCTTTTTGCAATCTTGACACATGTTTTCTTGGTCTGCTTGCTAATAATTCCATATTTATATGCCAAAAAGAAATTGAACCTGATGTCAATCATAGCCTCGGACTGGAGAGTATTTTTATCCCGAACAAATGTAACGGCGACTTCATCATCAGCGTTTATGATACCGTTTTTAAATAACTGAAAAATCTTACCAATCCCTTTCATTCCAAATTTTTCTAATTCTACAGCCCTTAATGCACCTAGACTGGATGCACCTATTAGTTCAATGTTCTTTCTTGTTGCAAGGTGATATACTTCAATTGGTGAAGGGGGATAATCATGAAGAAAGACTCCGTCTATAAATCCAATATATCGTTTATCGTCTGAAGTATGGGATAATCTCAAAAAATCACCCTTCTTTGCAGGATCCCTATAGTCTGCGTCTAGAATCTTACTCGCCTTCTCCCTACTTAAAGTAGGTCCAAGATATACTATTGGTTCGTTCATAAATTAAAGGATTCTCTTCCTCTTTTTCCAATGACTGCTTTTGTTATCTTAAAGGTTTCTAGTCCAGGCACAATTGTTCTTACCACAGGTATCATTATTTGAGGGTTTGTAAGATCTGCTACTATAACCTGTTTCAAACCGTTCGAAATCAATCTTGATAGAATAAATTTGATATCGTCTAAAATATCATCATTTATGTAAGATTTTATTTCTGAAAACTGGATAGAATTTTTTGATTTCATAAATTGCCACGTCTTTTTTTCATCACTGTTACTATTCCCATAAGAGATTTTCCTAAGATCGTCTCTTGCTCCCTGTATATTTGCAGCTCGAGTTTGCGAAACTTCCGTAATTGCTCTCAGTAAGGCTATTCTTGCATCTGGATGAGTTCCATGACCTTCTGCAAGATATCCGTAATCTTCAGTTATCCACTCAATACTACTTGCATTAAATGTTGGTACTCCAATGGGGGATGTGATGTCTTTAATTATAAGCGGTATTTTGGCATCATTGAATTTTTTTACCAAATTTGAAATGGGTTTAAAATCAATATTTGAAATATCAACATCAGGATATTTACTATCATCATCTACAAATTCTGTGCCATCAACTGGATCTATTTCCAATCCATTGTCTGAGAGATATTTAGTCATGGTCCTTAGAGTATTATAAGGTAGTGCACTTGCATTCAATTCTGCCAAGCTTGTAGCATCCCTTTCAATTACTTCGCACAGTGAATGGCAAATGGCCTCTTCCAAAACGTTACCTGATGCAAGCCCGTTAGTATGGTGATATGCAAATGGATTTATTGCAGGCGGTTTAGGTGAATACCTAAATAGTGCCAAAGGTGCGGGGATCAGTATCTGTTCATTATTTACCAAGTCATAGCCTGACAGGAAGTCCATAATCATTTCATCATCGTATTCGAGTATCATTGGTTCAACTACATTAGAAGGATGTAGTGTCTTTGACACTTTTGAAACTTCTTTGTAACCTCCCTGAACCATCTTTTTTCGATTACCAGACGGTAAGGCAGAATACCTTTCAATACTCTCCATCAATGCACTTGCCTTTGCATCCATCCTTGTAGGCCCCTTGCCGCTATACACCCAAATGTAATCTTCTGTTCCTGGCAAAACTGCAGAAAAATTTGGTATTCCAAGAATATCCATATCCGTAATATCTGCAAGTCTTGTGATTCCGATATTACTAGAAACCGGAAGAATAGTTTTGATGGTTTCTTCTGCTGGTTTTATTCTGGATGATACTATACCTCTCAATTTCTTCTGGCTTCTGAGCAATATTGGCTCAAGTTCCATAGTAGATTTGAATAATTTGGTATCAATATCAATTTTTCTAAAATTACAAATATACGGAAATAGAATTAACTAACATACTTGGAATCTACAAATAATGATTCGAAATTAATCAGTGAAATAGTTCATTTGGCTCATTCAGATCCGGAATTTAGAAAAGAATTTTTTAAAAATCCTAAAAAAATACTTGACAAGTTTAATGTCTCTGAAAATTCAAAAATGTTGATTTTGAAATTCTTTGCTGAATTCAAAAACTAGATTCAATTTCGCCCTTTTTTATTATTTTCTAAGGCTCAAACAAGAAATTCCCAGTTAGTGAATAGAGGAGTATTGTACCCCGTTTCTGACCCACAACTAATCATTGATAGCCATACATAACAATGTACATCTCCTAGCGCACTCTCTTCCGGGGCTACGTCAATTTATTGATTTGACGCGTATATATTTTATGGCACTTCCTTCATTTTAAATATATCCTCTCTTGTGATTCAACATAACCCTTTTGATAGATCACAAACATATTAGGTATATAATAGGCATCAGTATGATAGCTTGTTAATCAAAACCTTTAGTCACCTGGAGGGGCACGACTATTTTAGAACTCTAAGTTTATAAAATGATATCTTAATTCTTGTCTTAAAAAGCAAGGATATATTCGAGTTTATGAGAGTTTTTAGTATCTCGAATGACTTACAGAAATTAAATCCTCTAGAAAACATAGGTATATGATATAGTATCATCGAAAGTATCATCCAAACATCAGATTTTTGGTTGGTGGATAAAATGTCGAATTCATTAGACAATCAAAGTTAGTCTTTGATGAAAACCAGAATATGATTATAATCAGGCAACACTAGATGCAATTGATATTAACTAATCAATCAAGATAACGGTACATCTACTCCTATATGGGAAAAATAGTCCGAAACAATGCCTGAAACAAACCATATCAAAAATTCAGTGAGCGCCATAGCCCAACCACACCAAGATTTTACTTTTGTTCAAATTCATTCTGTTTACGTAAGAGGTAACTATTAATTTGTTCGTAGAAAATCCCTATAAAGCACTTGATAATCCAAATCCCAATACCTTTAATTGAAAGTAACGAGTATACAGCGAGCATTACAAAAAGAGATTGAAGAATCTCAAAGATGACTTGAAAGAGACTACGTACAAGCGAGATTTGATTAAGAGAGTTGGATTAATAAATTGGGATTTAGACACCATGAAAAATCCGGTTATGTTTATTTGTGTGAAGTCACAGATCAAGATGAATGTAATAATGGATAAAATGGACGAAAAGGATACTACAATAGACAGAGATCGATTGCATACTGAATTAATAATTTTAGATTGGATTTATTTCAAGCTTGCATCAATGTAAATAAAGGGGCTGTCAACTCAACATTTGTGAACAGTTGCTGGTTCCGGCTGTGGATTTCGTTTTCTTATCAAGTCGTATTGCATCTACTGATTGCCAAATCAAATATGGGACGACAATAAGTCCGAATTGAATTAATATCAAATAGTCTGATATTTTGCGCAGTAATGGTAGTATTTTTGTAAATATCATTGCTATCTTCTTTCGACATTTACTCTTTCAGTAATTACTGCGATAGACAATAGTACGGTACAGAAAATGAGGAACGATCGGTGCAACCAAATAGTAGTATCACAATTCTGAATTATTGTACATATCATTTTTCGCTAAAGAGTTAATTATTTTAACTACTATGTGATAAGTTAATGAACTACAAAGCTTCGCCTCTAATAAAGACGACGTTGCCGATCGCTATGCTTGGAGCGATCATCATGATTTCGCATGGTGCATTGGGAGCCGAATCCACTAAATCAGATAACTCGTTCGATTGGTGTTACGTGTCTGCTGCTCCGGAAGACCGATTCGTTTGTTTAACAAATCATGAAGATTGCAATAAAGCAAAGTCATTAGACCTGTTCGCTTCAAGTTTCTGTTTCAAAGATAAGTGGTAAATAACAAGTCCAATCAAATAGACCCCGAATATGGTAAAGAATAGAAAGTTGTCTTGATGAAATTCCAGATCATGACTAGAAAGATGTTTTGCCAGAAACAATGGAAATTCTATATCAACCTGGGTAAATTACATAAAACAGATGCATTCTTTCCTTCATTTAATGATAAATAAAGAATATCTAACAATACCATAAAGACATTAAAAACATAACTCATACCTAGGAACGTCGGGGTCAAAAGAACATTCGCATGATAAAGTACATATAGGTTAAAGTGATGTTCTCCTCCACCTATGCTTAGGAATTAGTACGAGTCTAATTCCGACTATCTAAAATAGGAACATAAGCTTACTTCAATAAATATTATCGTTAAATTTGTAATAATTCTGTAAGATCAAGTTCAAACGCCGCAACTGGCATTTTTATTTTAAAACCATCTATTAGTAAGGGGGAGATTTCTCCTATTTGTCCAATAACTTTTTCGTTATACATTATATCTGCACTTCTACCTCTAATGAATGATGAATTTCCTGATGGCTTTGTTTCAAATTTAACCTTAAAACAGATTTCCATAAGCGTTTGAAGTACTGCTTTTATTTCACTATATGTCACTCCATTAAAAGCAGAAATACAACACAAATTCCATCTTTCAAATCTCTTTTTTTTAGGTACAAAAACTTCTCCTATTTCAAACAGTTTTTGAGGGTACTCTTCATGAACATTTTTTGACAACGAATATAGTAATGAGGGTAGTAGTGATGTTCTTAATACATCATGTTCTTCACTCTTAGAGTTATTCACTGTAAAGAAATCAAATCTATCAATATTCATCCGTTTGTAGTGAATATCCTTGTTGCCCAAAATGAAGTTAATATTTTCAGTGAGTCCCAACCCAACCATAACCTGACGAATCTTATCAAAAAAATAATTTTGCCTACTCTTATTACCATAAAGCGTGTATTCTGGCAGAGAGGGCTCCAAGTTATATAGCCCATATCCAATAGCCACTTCCTCTACAATATCGATGGGACTAAATATATCAATTCTATAGTTTGGGATCATACAATTAATCCTTCTTGAGGCAATGACTTTAGCATCCAACCTGCACTTCCGTAGACAATTAACAATTTCTTCGCTTGACAAAGATAGACCCAATACCTTATTGATGTAGTCTAGTTTAACGTTCTCCAAAGTAGTGTTAGTCTTTGGATTGTAAGATAAACTATTATTACTATTCCGTTTTATTAAGACATTTTCCAACTCAAATCCAATGTCAGCTAACGTTGCAATTATATTTGCTAGAACAGAGTCAACAGTTTTCTTGTCCACCCCCGTAACTTCGACAAACAAATTTTTGACACCTTCTTTAATTCTTGTAAATTCGCTATTTATGATTGGAGGAAAGGAGATCACAGTATTCCTAGAATCTATTAGAATAGGGTAAATTGATCCGTAAACGATTTCTCCAAATCTTTTGCCTGAATCAGTTTTGTGCAATATCTCAGTCAATGTCAATGAAGAATTATGGTCAAGGGGAGTAAAACTCAGATTTTCTAATGTAGTAGTGTAGTCTAAAGGAAATTCAATATTTTCCAAATTATGAAAACCTATCGAAGCCTTCGATCTTCTTCTTCCTATTCCATTATGTAGATCTTCTTGCATAGAAACAATCTGCTTTATTGTTTTGTTATTCAACTTATGATTTCTAGCAACTATCCCAACAATAAATGGTCGAACATTAGATACCGATGTGTGCACGGTGATGATGTTTTTCTTTTTTTCGATCACCTGAAATTTTGGTATTCCTAGTTCTTTTCCAAGTAACCCACTCAATGCTCTGGCGATCCCATAAAAAGTAGAAAAATCTGGACGGTTTGGACTATATTCTAATCTAATACATTTGTCATCTCTGTACTCTAGATCTAGTCCGATAAATGGTAGTGTATCAATAAGGTAGTTTAAATCAAAATCAGGAAATAATCTACTGATATCTTCTAGAGGAAATTCTACAACGGGCATGTTGGTTGAGTCCTTAACCATGATAGTTTATTATCGTAGAGTTCACGAATATCGTTTAATCCATACCTAATCATAGCAATACGTTCAAGTCCACCACCCCACGCAAGCACATTATTCAATATGCCTGCAGATTGAGTTACCTCAGGTCTAAACATCCCCATTCCGAATAACTCGACCCACTTACCTAGTTTATCTATGTATACCATTGATTGGAGTGAAGGTTCAGTATAAGGAAAATATGTTGGCCAAAACTTTACTTTCGTTAACCCAAGTTTTGAATAAAATTGTTTTTGTAACCCCATCAAATCTCGTATATTTATTGTATCACCTATCACAATTCCTTCAACTTGATGAAACTCCATCAAATGCTTATATGACATTTTTTCATTCCTGAAAACTCGCCCTATTGAAAAAATCCGGCCATATTCAAGCTTATTTTCTGAAAGATATTTTATAGTAACAGGAGTAGTATGAGTACGGAGTACAGTTTTCTTTGATTTCTCTAAATTCCAATCATATTTCCATTCTGTTTTATGAATGTTTGATACTTTATTACTAATAATAGGATCCACTTCTTCGTCTGTCAGGTTTGATAGATAGAATGTGTCCTGCATATCTCTTGCAGGATGGTCTTGTGGAGTAAATAATATGTCAAAGTTCCAAAAGCAGGATTGAATCGTTGACCCTCCAATCTCAGAAAATCCCATCGAAACGAAAATCTCTCTAATTTCATTGATTAACTCGGTTAGAGGATGTGTTCTTCCAATGATGTAAGTACGAACAGGTGAAGTGACGTCTATCTCTGAAAATGTCTGATTTTTCCATTTTCCCGTATTTAGCATTTCAGAGGTAAGAGTTCCTATTTCATTAATGTCGCCGTTCTTTAATCTAGAAGCTATTTTTTTACCCTCGCTTGTAAGAGAAATTACGAAGGATTTTTCTATAATTTCTTTGATATATCCTGGACGTCTTTTTAAGAGACTAAAGCCTTGTAATTCTTTGCCTGTTAATTCTGATAGTTTAATCTGTTTTAATTTTGAGATTCTTTCTAAAAGAACTTCTTCAGGTGATGGGTTTTTGTGGTTACCAGTTAGATTCAGACCATCTGCTCCTTTAATCAACCATCCATTCCTAATAGCATTTTGTATTCCAGCACTAAATTCAATATTTGACAAATGGCCAAGTTTGGCAAGGTCGCTCATAGTGCTATTTTTTCTGCCTGTTTTTTTTATTTCGTTAATTATTCTTCTTTCGGGTAATGTCAAATGATCTACTACACTTATTTTATCGTCTGAAGTTTTAACCTCTGATTCTTTTGAAATCGGCTGTATTAATGATTCCTTTTGAACTAACACTGAAACGAACCCTTTATACTTTAGCCATTCAATCCCGCGTCTTACACTATCAACTGGAAGGTTCGTAGTGCTGTATAATATTTCACTATCCATTTTATCATGTTTTACAAGTGTTAGAAGAATTTTTTTCTCTATCTTGTGCAAATTTAGTACCGTCATTTAAATATGGATCAGACATTGATGGAATACTTTTTAAACGTTTAAAGCTCTCGAATCATCTATAAATAATAATATGAGTAATTCATTCGAAGATGATTCTGATAATTTTGAAGTAACTCCTTGGAAAGTGGAGGGATCCGTTGATTACGCTAGGCTAATAAAAAAATTCGGAACTCAAGAAATAACAGATGAAATACTTGAGAAAATTCAAGCATTTACAGGACAATTACACCCATTACTTGAGCACAGATTCTTTTTTTCTCACAGAGATCTTGATTGGATACTTAACAAGTATGAAAAGGATGAAAAGTTTTATTTGTATACTGGAAGAGGACCATCCGGGATGGTTCACCTCGGTCATCTAATGCCCTGGTTTTTAACCAAACATTTACAAGATAAATTTGATTCCAATCTATTATTCCAGATAACTGATGATGAAAAATTCTTGTTTGGGAACAAGACAATGGACGAAATCAATAAAAATGTATATGAGAATATCCTGGACATCATCGCAATAGGGTTCAAAAAGAGTAGAACAAAAATAATAGTCAATTCAAGGCACATAAAACACCTCTATTCGAATTCATTAGAGATAGCCAAGAGAATAACTTTTTCAACTGCCAAAAGTATTTTTGGTTTTACTAACTCAACCAACGTTGGCATGATCGGTTTTCCACCTCTTCAGGCAGTACCTTGTTTTCTACCTACAATAATTGAAGGAAAACCTACACCAGTACTGATACCCGCCGCGATTGACCAAGATCCTTATTGGAGATTAACACGAGACATCGCAGAAAAAATTGGATTTTACAAACCTGCTCAAATACATAGTAAATTTTTACCCAGCTTACAAACGACGGGAAAAATGTCATCATCAAATCCTGAAACAGCTCTATTCACTACTGATGAACCGAAAATAATAGAAGAAAAAGTTTCAAATGCATTCACTGGAGGTCAGCCAACAACCGCCCTTCAGAAAAAATTGGGTGGAAATCCAGAAATATGTTCTGTTTTTTCATATCTCAAGTTTTTGTTTGACACTTCAAGGGAATCTAATCAGAGGGAACTAAAATGTAGAAGTGGTAATCTGCTTTGTGGCGAGTGTAAACATGATCTGTCAAATCACTCAACTGCATTTATATCGATGTTTCAAGAACAAAGACAAAAAGCTATAGATTTGGTTCCTGATTATATGTACAGTGAGGATAGTTGACTATTTGGATAAAGTTACAAGATTTGAGTGTCTTGACTCTTACGAAACCGAAAAACTAGGTAGTATGTTGTTACCAGATAAGGATAGTGTACATTTTGTTGTCGAAGTCGTAAAAATTGTAGATAATGAGATTGTTTTAATGTTGAAGGATAAATCCTGTCATGCTGTCCTTATGAAAGATAACTTAAATGCCGTAAAATTGAAAGAATTTGTCAGAGAATTAATATTCGGCACTATGATTGTTATAAAGACATTTGGTCAGGAAGATATATTGAGTGTTGTTCATAAAACATCATAGAGTATCAATTACTGTAAATGAGTTCACTTTTTTATAAAATATAGAGAGGGTCAAATAATCAACTGTTGTTCAGAGATTGATAGTCAGCATATTTAAATGATAATTGTTAGAAAGTTAATTTGTTTCCGTTTATGTCTATTTCACCCTCTCGGATTCTTGTTGATGATATTACCTTACCATCTTGATCCTCAACTAAGGGCACAACGATTATTTCTAATTGAGGCATTCCTTTTGATTTTCTTAATTCATTAATCTTGATACAGTTTTCTTTGGTTCCTTCAGTAGTAACGATAGCCTGTACATCTGTCGTCAATACTGTAGGGCCATAAAAGTCATTCAACTCATAAATTGAATAGTTCGATTTATTGAATTTATCTTCAATAAACTTCTTTAAATTTTTTAATCGAATTGGATATTCATTAGTAATCTTCTTCTTTTTGACATTTGCATAGTTGTCACTACTTACTCCAATTATTACTTGCTTTCCCACTTCGAATGCCTTTAGCAGAAGCGCATAGTGCCCTTTATGCAATATGTCAAATGTGCCTCCGGTAGCAACAGTATCAAGCATTAATCCTCAGTTTGATTCGAAATTGTATTACATTACTAACTTTTTTGAAATATCTTTACACACTGAGGAGGACAAACATTTTCGCAGGCCATGCAGAATATGCAATCTTTTTCTCTAATCATGAATGGTTTTTTCTCCGATGCAGGATGTCCCGGCGTATCTAGCCACTCATAAACATTTACCGGACAGGCTTCAATACATGCACCGTCAGCAACACAAATATCAAAATCCACCGTAACTTCTGTTCCCCAAATTCCAAGCTGTCCAGGAGGATCAACTGGACCCCATACCTTTATTCCTTGATACATGCCCTTAATCTGACGTTTTGATTTGAACTCAGGGTCTATAGGGCCTTCTATCTTTGAATAGCTTGTACCGCCACCAGTTAGAGAAATAGTAGTTTGTCCACCTGGCGCTGGAGTAGCAGCCGCTTGTTGCGCTGATGGTGGATTTAGAGCAGTTTGAGATTGGGAAGGGGTTGCCGAAATAGCAGGATTTGTAGGCACTTCTGATGCTTGTGCGACTTGTGGAATGGGGGTTACTATATTTTGCCTCTTAACTGAACACAATTGAACGTGAACTTCCTTCATACTATCTAGCGTAGTCGGGTTACTATGAATTAAAAGCGTACCACATGATTCGCAAACGTATTCCATTTCCTCAGACAATAATCCATAACTATGAGTCCCTTATCAAGTTTATGAACCCATTTAGCAATTTACACTACTGCCATAATTAATCCCGAATAGTGTCAGATGCGCTTTGTGTGTAAATTTCTAGATTTTATTCCAAAGTAAAAAATAGCCTCTCATTTTTCAGACTTTATTAATTGTCTGGATTGGGACTCAGTTACTGGAAAGAAGTCATCGGGGTATTAAGGAATATTATCCCAATTTACGATAAAGTTAACAAGTGTATCTCATTAGGTCAAGATGATAAGTATCGGGAATGCGGTTTGAACGGCCAAATTAACCCCGGTGATTTGATCTTGGATGCAGGTTCAGGATTTGGGAATATGTCATCAAAAGCACTTCAGATTCTAAAAGATGATGCTAAGATAATCCTGCATGATCCTTTAATTGAAATGCTCCACTATGCAGAGAATCTAAGAAATCAGAGGTTTAACCTTTCATGTGGAGTCTTTGAATATATGCCATTTAGGGAATCATCAGTAGACGCTGTTTTGTGTGGGTATTCCCTTCGTGACGCCTTCTCGTTAGTCGATGCAATTTCTGAAATACATCGAGTTCTTAAAAATGATGGCAGGTTCATTATTGTGGATATAGGAAAGCCGGATAACGCATTTATTAGAAGCATTGTAAAATTTTACCTGAGATATATTTTAGGAATTATAGCATATTCAGTTTCTGGCAAGAGGGGTTTGAAATTTAAGACTTTGTATGGAACTTTTCTGCGATGGCCAAAGAATGATGTACTATATGACCTCCTAAACAATAAATTTTCCAAAGTAAAGTTCACCAAAAAATTATGTGGGGGCGCAATAATTGTTGTGGCATACAAATAGTATTAAGTAGTGATTGAAATCCAATAACTAGTCTAAGTGAGAAAAAGTAAATGTTAGCTATTCAAAAACCAGATAAATGTCTACTCTGCTATTTATAGACAGATTTCATTTTTATCAAAGTTGGATTGAACTATCGAAGCCCTACCGACATTATAGCGATGATATTGTTCACTGCAATCAATGGGGAAAGGAAATCATCAATAATGTCGAAGGCACATCTGAATTATGGACAAATTAAAAAATATATCAAAATTTTAGTTATAAATGGCCTAATTATTGAGAGAAGCAACCTATCTGAGGGCATTACCACCTATCATACGACTGACAAGGGAAAAAATTACTTGGAGATGTACGAGGAATCAAAAGTATACAATTTTACCTCAAACATATACGTTTTTGGAAAACAATCAGATCAAGACCTTCTTGCCATCTAAAACAAATCTACAAAATTAATTTTGATGGAGATTTGGATTTGTTCAATTTTTCCTAGAGGTCTGTTTTTAATATCACTTCGTAGTAACAACAATTTTTCAGAATTCTCCAAATAATTTCATGCCGCATCAGACAAGTTGTTGTAAATTGCGTATCTTAGATAAAATATGTCAGTATTAATGGTCAATTCAACATTTACTTTTTTCTTATGATTATTCTGATAATATTACTGGTAAAAGCAAAAATTCATTTACTATAAGAGTTTGTGGCGAGGTTTTTATTTTATATGGTATTATAGCCTTTGTGGAATTGTTAAGCAAATTAGATGTAATATCCGTCATTTTGAAGAGTTCTAATAAAAGCTCTGACTATAGGGAGTTGTACTCTAAACTCCAAATGCATCTTACTATGTCAGAATTGATGAAATTTATTTTTGAGCTGAAAAAATATAATCTATTAAAATGTATGAAGGATGAAACAAGCTATACCATTACTCCAAAGGGTACGTACTATTTACAGATTTATGAAGAATTAAGCAATCAGATACGATCAGAAAAGACGAGGAATTCAGGAATTCTTAATAATTATATTCCATTCTTCAAATTGACAAATTTTTTTAAAGAGACAATAGATAATTTTAAAGTATCTTAGGATATTTCGTTTTTCAACCAGCTTTTCTTTGGTAACGTCATATTTTACGTTTATATTAATTCCAATTTTGAACAAAAAACCTATTGGTAAGTTTGGGAGATGGTAAAGAGAGTAGTAAATTTTCCTGAATTTAATGTGAATAATAAATGAATAAAAAAATACGCTTGAATTGAACGATTTTTGAACTATATCTGAACCTATTTTGAATAAAACACGCCTTCAAGAAAACACTGTGTTCTGATGGCAAAGTCAAAAACCGTATTTTCTTCCTTCAGACAGAATACGCTAATTGAATGGCATTATTGCTGGTTTGAGAAAAGTTAATTAAAACCAAAGAAAATCCTTTCTCATTAATATGGTTGACAAACAAAAGATCCAAAATATCGTTGACTCCTCTAAAGGCAATCCAAAAGTTATAACTGAAGAATCATCAAAAGAAATTCTTAGCGAATATGGAATAAGGGTTCCTCATTATGCCCTTGTTACAAATACTGATGAAGCAGTACAAAAATCAAAAGAGATTGGATTCCCATTGGTTGCAAAAATAGTTTCGGCAGATATCTTACACAAGACTGACGTCGGTGGTGTCAAAGTGGGATTAAATTCTGAGGATGAAGTTAAAAAAACATTTGATGATATGTATTATAGGCTTAAAGAAAAATTCGAAGTGAAGGGAGTTTTATTAGAAAAGATGGTTCCAAATGGTGTGGAATTAATTATAGGACTACAAAACGATTCACAATTTGGGCCTTCCATAATGGTAGGTCTAGGTGGTATCTACACGGAGTTATTTAAGGACGTTTCATTCAGGGTTCTTCCAATTACAAAAAATGATGCATTAAAAATGTTGGATTCTCTGAAAGGAAAGGACATTCTCAAAGGGTTTAGAGGTTCAAAACCGATTAACATGGATCTGTTAAGTGAAGCAATTGTAAATATTGGGACTTTAGGAGTAGACTTGGCTGGAAAATATGAGAGCATCGATTTTAATCCAGTCGTAATATATCCCGATAGTTATTTCGTTGTAGACGCAAAGATTATACTCAAGGAAAAATCATTAGATGATGCTATTTCAAAAGCCGATCCTGATTCAAGTCACATGGAGTTATTCTTTAATGCCAAGTCTGTGGCTTTAATAGGAGCGTCACCGGAACCAGGCAAGATAGGAAATTCTGTTATGGAAAGCCTTGCAAAACACGATTACAAAGGAAAGGTGTACCCCGTGAACGCAAAAGGCTATTCCGAGGTAATGGGTGTTAAGGCATTCAAGAACCTCCTGGACATAAAAGATCCGATAGATGTTGTCATAGTAACTGTTGATCTTAAATTTGTTCCAGATCTTCTTACTGAATGTGGAAAAAAGAATATCCACAACATGGTAATAATATCTGGAGGTGGTAAGGAATTAGGCGGTGAACGTGCAGCTATTGAGAAGCGAATTCAGGATCTTTCTCGAGAACTAAAAATTAGAATTATTGGTCCAAATTGTATCGGTATATTTAATGGAGAAAATAGATTGGATTGTGCATTCCAAGGACATTTACGAATGTTAAGGCCAAAACAAGGCAACGTTGCTTTTCTTTCCCAAAGTGGGACCGTTGGTATTGCGTTTATGGAAACATCTGATGCCTTCGGGTTAAGTAAGATGATATCTTATGGTAACAGATCTGATGTTGATGAAGCTGACATGATACACTATCTAGCTCAAGATCCAAATACGAATGTAATTGGTCTGTACGTGGAAGGACTTGGCGATGGTCGCAAGTTTATGAATGCAGCTAAAAATGTAATAAAACAATATCAAAAACCAATTGTAGTATTCAAGAATGGGCGATCGATGAAAGGCGCAAAGCAAGCGGCTTCTCATACGGGTTCACTGGGCGGTTCGTTTGCAGTAATAAGTGGAGCCTTTGAACAAACTGGAATCATATCGTTGGACAGTTATGAGGAACTAACTTCCGCTCTTAAGGCATTAACATGGCAACCAGTTCCAAAAGGAAATAAAATTGCCATGGTAACCAATGGGGCAGGACCAATAATTGCCGCAATAGATAATTTTGAAAGGTTAAATCTGGAGATGGCACAATTAAGTGATCAAACTTTAAAATCATTCAGAGAGCATTATCCTGCCACTTTCGTAATTGGTAATCCATGTGATGTTACCGGTTCTGCCACTGCAGATGATTATCGATTTGCAATTCAATCATTCCAAGACGATCCCAATGTAGATATCATCATGCCTTGGTTTGTGTTCCAAGATGATCCATTAGAAGAAAAAATAGTTGATATCCTAGCAGATTTTCAAAAACAAAACAAAAAACCCATACTTGTAGGTGCCATGGGGGGTCCATTTACTGAGGAGATCTCCAAAAAAATTGAGGCATTCAATATACCTGTATATCATTCCGTAATCACCTGGATTACTGCAGCGGCAGCTCTGGCAAAATGGCATAGGATTAAGGAAAGCCTAAAATAATATTCTCCAAATGCACTCTATTTTTCAGTGCTGTTTAGTTTTCAAAAGGTTATTATAGTTTATTAGGAGAATGTACTGATAATGGAAAGTACACACCAAACGCAATTGATTACAATAAGTCCGAAAGCAGCAGAAAAAGTCATGGAGTTCATGAAACAAGAGAATAAGGACAGTTTATATCTTAGAGTTTATGTCTCAGGTGGAGGTTGTTCAGGTCTATCATACGGAATGGGTTTTGAAGAAAAACCAGATGAAGATGATAGTGTTATTGATCAAAATGGCATAAAAATGATTGTGGATAGTTACAGTCAAAAATATCTAAAAGGTACTAATATTGATTACATCGAGAGTCTTATGGGTTCTGGTTTCAAGATAAATAATCCAAACGTGACCAAGTCATGTTCCTGCGGCCATTCCTTTTCAACTGAGTAAAAGGAATTTTTTGATCATCTTTTTTTAGCTATTTTACTGTTCTGGGGTTTTTAATTCTAATTGAAATGGTTAGGGCCACAAGCCTCTTATCTTTATAGCATCTACAACTCTATTTAGCGCAACAATCATACTTGCCTTCCTCATGTCTGTATTGCGTTTAAGGTGAGTATCATAAACCCCTAAAAATGCATTTGTAATATTTCTATCCAAACGATCATTTACTTCGGCTTCTGTCCAGTAATCTCTACGTAAATTCTGTAACCATTCAAAATATGAGACAGTAACTCCACCGCCGTTTGCCAGGATATCAGGTATTACCAATACTTTGTTATTATATAATATCTTGTCAGCTTCAGGTGTGGTGGGTCCATTTGCAGCTTCTGCCACTATCTTGGCAGTTATTTTACCGGCATTATCCTTTGTAATTTGGTTTTCCAGTGCAGCAGGAATTAAGATAGTACACTCTGTTTCAAGTAGTTCTTTATTGGAAATCGATTGGCTGCCTTGAAAATTTGATACAGACCCGTTCTTTTCTTTGTGTTTTCTTAGCGATATAGTATCAAGTCCATTTTTATTAATTATGCATCCCTTTGAATCGCTTGCCGCAATAATTCTTGCTCCTTGTTCTTCAACTAACTGGGCAGCAAATTGACCAGCATTACCAAATCCCTGAACAACCACACTGGCATTTTTCATATCGATATTGAGTTTTTTGGTAGCCTCTCTAACAGTAATGGCTAGCCCTCTACCAGTCGCTTCATTGCGTCCAAGAGAGCCCCCGATCTGCAGAGGTTTACCGGTAATTACTTCAGGCTGAATGTAATTTCCCTTTATTACCGAGAACGTATCCATTATCCACGCCATTTCTTTACCACCGGTGTATACATCAGGTGCAGGAATGTCCTTGTATGGTCCTATTATGTCTGAAATTCCATATGCATATCTTCTTGTCATTCTTTCCAATTCTCCTTCAGACATACTCTTAGGATCGCATATTATACCACCTTTTCCACCACCATAGGGTATATTTGCAATGGCGCACTTCCATGTCATCCACATTGAAAGAGCTTTCACTTCATCTATTGTTACTTGTGGATGGTATCGAATCCCTCCCTTAAATGGGCCCAAAGCATCGTTATGTTGAGAACGAAATCCTGTGAAAACTTTAACTGTTCCGTCATCCATTTTAACAGGAATGGATATAGTTAACACTCTCTTCGGCTGAGCCAGAAATTGATGTAGACCTTTATCAAGTCCAATCATATTTGAAACTTCGTCAAGCTGAGTAAGTGCGTTTTCAAAAGGATTGATTTCACTATTTGCAGAATTTGACATTACGTGAGTTGAAAAAATCAGATATTTAAATTTTGAAAAGGATAAGCTAAAGTAATCTTACAAAACTGTAAATCATCTGTTAATCTTGTCGAAAATAAGAAGCCTCAATTCTTCATCCTTTTTATTCACATGGTCAATGCCCAAAGATTCTGCTATCATTTCTAATTTATGACGTTCATTATCTACAGCGCCAGCTACGCGGGGGCCAAGATAGCTAGATTCTTGATCATTTTTTTGTCTGAGTGTCTCATCACGCATTTTTTCAAATTCCCCTATTGCTTTCCCTATAGTCCTAGAGAATTCAGGTAATTTCTTTGAACCAAATAAGAGGATAACTACCAGCAGTCCGATAATCAACCATTCAGAACCACCGACATTCATCATGTAATTTTCAAGCATTATGTGAATATAAGATGGAACAGGATGAAAAATAAGTCTTTGCCAAAAAAGGGCATCTAGACCAATACCCTGTAAGTATGGCCTAAGAGGACAACTTTTGGAGGTTCGTCAGAGGCTTCAATATCATTGCCATTAAAAATGACAGGAATGACTTTATGTTAAGATAAAATTCATTAATGTCAGCTATGTAAGGCTATGTCAATAGATGGTATACGCTAGAGAACAGATCGCTTTGAAAGTCCACGAATTTATCGAATTATTAAATCATGAAAGTAAAGCAGGAGCCAGGGTCATAGTGGAGGGTAAAAAGGATGAGTTGGCATTGAGAGAAGTAGGATTTAAGGGTGAAATTTTGGTATACAATAACTTTAAAGGAATAATTAATTTTGCAGATTATGTGTCTAGAAAGAGAAGTAAGGTCATACTATTGCTAGATAGGGATCGAAATGGTAGAAGCCTTACCTCAAAGATTTTAAAAAGATTAGACATATTGTGCCCACATGATGGATTGTATTATAAAAAGAAGTTTGTAAAGATAACACATGGTAAGATAATGTGTATCGAAAACCTTTCTAACTTTTGTTTACCGTTAGTAGAAAACTAGGCCTGTAAATTACTTTCTAGTCATGATTCTTAATCTAAGTTTATATCTCTTATAACTTATTTTAAAATTTGATGCAAAGAAGCATTGTGAATAGCTACGAGCTGAGGAATGATTTTCCAATTTTTAGAAAAAAAATTAACGGCAAGGATCTAGTGTATCTTGATAATGCTTCTACTACGCAAAAACCATATTCCGTGATTGATTCAATTACTGATTTTTATTCAAACTATAATTCTAATATTCATAGGGCAGTATACCAGCTCGCAGAAGAGGCAACAAAAATGTATGAGCAGAGTCGGGAGAAAATTGCCAAGTTCATAAATGTGCGACCAGAAGAAATCATTTTTACACGAAATACAACTGAGTCAATAAATCTTATCGCGTATTCTTGGGCTAGACCAGAACTTAAAAAAGGTGATGTTATAGCCATAACTGAAATGGAACATCATAGCAATATCGTTCCTTGGCAGATCCTATCTCAAGAAATTGGAACCCGATTGGAATATGTAGGAATAGATGAAAGTGGATTTTTAGATCTTGAGTATATGATTGAATTAATTGCATCAAAAAAAGTAAAATTGCTCTCCCTAAGCCATATGTCAAACGTTCTTGGAACCATCGTGCCAATTGAAAGGATTATCAAAATTGCTCATGAATATGACGTACCGGTCTTAGTAGACGGTGCGCAATCAGTGCCCCATATGCCTGTTGACATCAAAAATATGGATTGTGATTTTCTGGTTTTTTCGGCACACAAGATGTTAGGTCCTACTGGTGTTGGTGTGTTATACGCTAAGAAAGAATATCTTGAAAAGATGAAACCATTTATGGCTGGGGGAGATATGATAAAGGAGGTCTTTAAATTTCACACAAACTATAACGATGTTCCCTACAAATTTGAGGCAGGCACTCCAAACATTGCGGATGTCGTTGGTTTTGGTGCAGCGATAGAATATTTAGAAAAAATCGGGATGGAGAACATTAGGAAACATGAAATTTTTCTAACAGAATATGCGTTAGAATCGATGTTGGCCCTCAACCATGTTACAGTATATGGTCCCAGAGAGCCAAAATACAGAGGTGGAGTTATTTCATTTAATATTGCTGATATTCATCCCCATGACCTTGCAACAATTATGAATGAGCACGGAATTGCGATAAGATCTGGTCATCATTGTGCTCAAGTGTTGATGCAAAGGCTTGATGTACCGGCAACATCCAGGGCAAGCTTTTACATTTATAATACTAAAGAAGAAATAGATAGGTTTGTTAATGCTATTAAAGATGCAGGGAGAATCTTTAAGATATGAGTGATGATATATACAGGGAGATAATACTAGATCATTACAGGAATCCAAGAAATAAGGGCAAGTTGGAAAACGCTGATGTTACGGTTCATGATAGTAACCCTCTTTGTGGCGACGAAATAGATATTCACTTGAAGGTAGATGATGGAGTAATAAGTGATGTAAAATTTGAAGGTAAAGGATGTGCAATTAGCCAAGCTAGTGCCTCTATGTTAACGGAATTGGTCATGGGTAAAGATTTGAATATTGTCAAGGATTTGAAAAAGGAGGAAATTCTGGAAAATATAGGATTAACAAATTTAGGACCTGCAAGAATAAAATGCGCACTTCTTTCACTTAAGGTACTAAAAGTGGGAATGGTGAAATATTATACAGAAAGTGATCCCCAATCGGCGGAGCAAATAGGAAATGAATCTTCCCTTTATTGATTGATACTTCAACCGATAAATAGTATATTATTCTAATTATTTCTCAAATCCATGCCCCATTTTTTAATTCAAGAACATTCTGGTAATCATGATTGATATATATCCGATCATTTCAATTTATAGCGATTCTTGGTATATTCATACTATTTTCGATTTTGATCTATTTTGGGGTTTTTTCCTCAATAGATAATTTTATCTTCAATGGTATTAACACTCTTAACCCTACCCAAGAGTTGCTCTATTTCTTAGTGGTCATTTCGTCTTTTGCAGAGGTAACTAACCTAATTTTTGTAGCTATAATTTTTACAGTTATTAGAAGAACGAGAAAAATGGGAATGATACTTCTGATTACAATTATGACACTAGCCATTTTGGTATCTTATATGAAACCAGTCGTTGCTCAACCAAAACCACCAGAATCACAAAAAATACCTACCCTTCCACAGGGATTTCACCTTGAGAGCGACACTTTACTTACTGAAGCACGGAATTTCTCATATCCTTCAAATCATACCGCGATGATAACTGCATTCGCTTTCATCGTGGGTACTATCTTGAAACAAAAAACTAAAAAATATTATTATCTTATCTGGGTATTGCCACCAATGGTAATGATCTCAAATTTGATTCTTGGATTAAATTATGTAAGCGATCTAATTGGAGGTTTACTAATCGGGTTAGTTGTTTCAATAACCACGAGTAATATTCTAAAACTTGAAGTCCCTTTTATGATGAATAGATTTAAAAGTATCTCCAATGGTTAACCTATAGTTTTTCTGCCATTTTTGGACTCAACAACAACCAGCCATAATTATCATCATCGTGAATATATCTTAAATCTTTCAGATTTGGGATTAACTTATTCTTCTTCAAGGCCAACATTAGCTCGGTATGGATTGTAGCACCTAATCTTTTTGCATCGAAAGTTGACTTCAAATGACGCGGCAACAAGATTCTCCAACCGAACTCTCCTGATTGCAGGTTTTTATAATGAACTATAAATTCATCGATCATTGGTCTAATTTGAGATACATCACTTATCTTACAGGTAAGCTGTACCGGAAGGTTTACCAGCCGAGAGGCGTTCATATTATAAATATTTTCCACGAGAATAAATAAATCAATTGATGAGTAATCAAAACTTGGTAAGAATAACCCAGGCGGATAAGGTTTAAGAATAGTTAATTAGACATTTTGAATGTAATTGACCATATCATCTAAAGTTGCCACCTCTAGTAAATGGGCTGAACTAGAACATAATGGTGTAGCGTTCCCTCCAGATCATGTCCAACGCGGGATAAATATCAAAATCTTGGGGGAGGTTTTTTTCTTGAATCGTGAGCAAGAAGAACTCATTTATGCATGGGCAAAAAAGAAGGATACTCATTATGTAAGAGATCCTGTTTTTCAATCCAATTTTCTCTCTGATTTCAAGAAGGCAATTCCTGATCGATTTAAATCAATTCAAAAAATCGACGATATCGACATGAGAGAAGCGTTTAGTTTGGTCGATAAGGAAGCTAGCATTAAAGAAGCTGAAAAAATGAGAATAAAATCGCTTCCAAGAGAGGAAAAAAAAAGGATTAGTCAAGAAAAAAAATTAGAGAAAGAAAGACTAAAATCAATTTATGGAAAAGCGAAAATAGATGGAAATGAAGTCGACGTCGCCAATTGGCTTGTTGAACCGCCTGGCATATTTATGGGAAGAGGTCTTCATCCATTACGCGGAAGATGGAAGCCCAGGATTACTGCCAAAAATGTAATACTCAATCTAGGCGAGGATGCTTCAGTGCCTGAAGGTCCATGGAAAGCTGTAGTTCACGATCATAATTCGACCTGGCTGGCCTCGTGGATAGAAAATCTTACTGGAAAGAGAAAGTATGTTTGGTTGCATGACTCCTCCTACTTGCGACAGGATAACGATAAGGCAAAATATGATACAGCAAAAAAATTAGAAAATTATATTCTTGGTATTGAAAAGGAAATTGTTAAACAGATGTCACATGCTAGGGATACAACCAGAAGAAAGGTAGCCACAGTCTGTTATCTTATATACAAATTGGCAATGAGGGTAGGTGACGAAAAAGATCCTGATGAAGCTGACACAATTGGTGCATCTACTCTTAGGGTAGAGCATCTTAAATTTCCAATAATTAATGATAAGATTCAAATAGAATTTAATTTTCTTGGTAAAGACAGCGTTCCATGGCAAAAAACTCTTGAAATATCCAGCCCTGATACAAGAGCTCTTTACGAAAATTTGTTGTTCTTCATGAGAGGAAAGGATAGGACTGATGAAATCTTTGAAGATATTACATCAGCTAAAGTAAATGTTTTCCTCCGGTCATTAGATAAAGACAATCTGCCTAATTTGACCGCAAAGGTTTTTAGAACATATATTGCTACTGCCATCGTAAAGAAGCATCTATCTTCACCAATTTTGAAGCTTAGTAAAAATGAAAGTGAATTTAAGAAAATATACGTTGCAAAAATTGCAAATCTGCAAGCTGCAATAACCTGTAATCACAAGAAAGGGATAGATCCCAAGAACCCCGCTAGCAAGAAGTCATGGGAAAAATTTGAACAGTCTGTAGCCAACAAAAAAGAAAAAATTAACCAAATAAAGCTTGAATTGAAAGAGAAAATGTGGAAAACAGAGATACAGAAATTCAAGAAGGAACAAAGATTGGAAAAGCTGGAATTCCAATTACGACTTCAGCAGGAAACAAAAGATTACAATCTTGGTACTTCATTAAGAAACTATATTGATCCACGTGTTTTTAAATCATGGTGTGATTATGTGGATTTGGATTGGACAAAAATTTATACAAGCACTTTACAGACAAAATTCAAGTGGATTGAACAGTATTCAAAAAGTGATCTAAAAAAATATGTGAACATTGGTAATACATTATAGCAAATCGTATGAATACTAATCTTGGACAATTTATGAATTTTGAGTACTTTGGATTAAGAGTATGCTTTGCTCACAACATATGTAATTTAGACCCTAAAAAGTCGTTCTGCTGTATGGGGCTATTTTTACAGTGAAATTTTTTTACTTATCGATTATTTTAGTATTAATTATTTTCTCATCTGGAACTATTTTCAATAAAGTACATTCGCAGGTTCAGTATGATGTTAACTCAATATTTGTTGGAATATTGTCAAATGGAGATTCGATTGTGCAATACGATCTTAGATTAAAAAACAATGTTACGCAAATTACATTGCCCTTAATTGGGGGTTACATAAATGACATTTTAGTTAAAAACTATCTATCAAAATTGTTGGGATTTAGATTCAATTCAGTTACCAATGAAATTAGCATTAACACACAAAATGAGTCACAAATAAGAATTACTTATCAAACTCCAGATCTTGTTAGCAAACAGGAAAGACAATGGAACTTCTTTATAGACTCAGCATTTCCATTCACGGTAAAATTACCTAACGATGCAGTAGTGACTAATTTAGGAGAACAGTCACCATCACTAATTAGAAAATTGGGTGGACAGAATTTATTTTCATTTGATAAGGGTAGAATTTCCATAGATTATGTTATTGGATATGCAGGAACTCGAGAACAAGCTATAATATCTATAAATTCCGCAGAGCTTGATTTGGCAAAAACAGAAAGCGATCATGTTGGAATTAATCTAGATGAGGTCAAGAGTATTCTAAATAATGCTAAAACTGCAGTGAATCAAAGTAATTATATTGATGCAGAGCGATTTGCAAATAATGCCAGTGACCTCTCGAGAAAAATAGCAGAGTCGTTTGAAACGTCAAAAGACATGATAAGTAACGCTACTCATAAGATAGATGATGCACAAGCCATAAAAACTGATACTTCAGAAGCATCGCAATATATTTCAAAGTCAAATATTGAATTTTCTCAAGGAAATTATCCTAAGGCCTTAGAATATGCAACCTCAGCAATAAATAGTCTGGATGTTACTAAACAAGTGAAATTTTCGTCGAGTCCAAGCTCATCTACGTTTTTATTACTAATTCCACTTGCAGCTTCAGTAGTATTATTCATTATCTTAAAGTACAAAAGGAAAATAATTCCACACATGCAGTCAATCAGAACCAGAAAAGACAGACCGGACAGCGATTCGACAGCAAATCCTACCAAAGAAAGTGACCATACTGAACAGCAACCCTCTATGAAACGACAGATAAATAATGATGTTGCTAGTCAATCGGATCACCATAGATTGGTTGCCGATTACATTGAACAAAAAGGAAATCTGAAACCAGATGAAAAAGAAATACTGTTTTATATTGCTGATAAGGAAGGTGCAGCATTTGAAGGAGAAATCAGGAATAAATTCATATTGCCCAAAACGAGTCTTTGGAGACTGATTAAGCGTTTGGAACGAGAAGATATGATTGAAATAACAAAGTTAGGAGGACAGAATTTAATTAAACTGAAGTTTCAAAATTAAAAAGTTCAACAGTATAATGTGACTTGCGTTAAAATGGACAGTTACGAATCATTGATATTTAAGAATAATTTCAAGTGCGACTTCCCATCCCCTCGGGCCTATTCCTTTCACCTTCTTTAAGTTAGCTATTCGCATATTTTGCCAACTGCCATCAGCCTTTTGGACCAGTATCGGAAGGTTCATTAGGGATAGCATGGACTCATCATTTTTGCTATCCCCAATACCAAAGAATATAACATTATTTTCATATTCTTTACGAAAAATGTCCATTAAGATTTTGACAGCCGTTCCCTTATCATTACCTAGTGTAATATCAAAATATTGTCCACCTGGGATCACTTTTAATCCTAGTTCTTCAACAATGTTTACAAATCTTGGTATATCGTTACTATCTATTTTAATTATTGTTTCACTATATTTTCTATTTACCATCCTCTTTGCATAGTCCTCAGACAATTTAGTTATCTTTGAGAGTTCCGGTATAGACAGGTCGGATGTCCCTTTGAAATATATCTCATGTTGGGTCCTGATTTTTTTTAAAAGACGCCTTATTTTGAAAGAGGAACCTCCCGTTTCGATTAGGTATTTTTTTTTAAATTTCTTCAAATGAATAAATTTAGTCTTCGTAAAATAACCTACAGGGATTATTGCAGCCCCACCATTTTCTACGATAAATGGTTCGTACAGCTGGATATTCGACCTGATTATATCTTGTTCCAGTTCTGTTTTTGAAGAACACAATATTAAATGAATGCCGTTCTGTGCCGTCTTTTCTACTAATTTTTTCGCTTTGTTTAAATCGGGAAAATATGAATCTAGCAATGTTCCATCAATATCGGTAAAGATAACTTTTTGCATAGTATATGCTCGCATATTAACTCCCTATTAATATATTAACGTAAGTGGAGTATTGGGAATATTTCATAAAGTTATTAGGTTCGCAATAAACATAGGTAGCATCTAATCATATTGATCATATTTATCAGGGCCCGTTCGAGGATAAAAGTTCTAGGATCAATTTTTTAGACAATCGTAATTTGTTGGGTTGTCAATAAACATGGCGCAAAGTTGATAAGAGCAGATACCTTCTTTACCTGATCGGTTCAAGGATGAGTAACAGCCAGATTGAATTGGCGCCATCTCATTATCATGTAGACAATAATCAGTGCAAGTGATATACATGCAAATATCAAGTCTCGATAGAATGCGAGAGATCCAAATGATTGAAAACTAGTTGCATATATCTCAGCCAGATAAGATAATGAAATGATGACTGAGATAAATAGAAAGTTTCTAGACATATCCCTGTACTTTCGTAGAAATTCATCTGGGTAGTCCCTATTTCTAAGCACATCTTCCAAAGTGAAAAGAAGAAAAATTAGGGGTGTGACGAACAAATAAACATCAGGAATCAAATAATCATGTCTTTCATTACTCCCGGCAACTATAATATAATAAAATAGGAAAAGTATCGCTAGATCTATTATAAATCTCCCCACTCCAGACTTTCCTTTTTCCTGATACTTTTGTGTCAGGAGATAATTCTCAATCCAACCTATCAAGATAATGAAAAATCCATAAAAGAGAACAATGGCATATAATAGGTTAGTTGGTATCGAGTAAAACGGAATAAAAACACTCTTTGATGCGTAAATACTTAATGCAATCACGATTGCATAGATTATGGTAATTCCAAGTCTCAAAAATTCTGGACAGTCTAAGCTTTTCTCCAAATTAGAAAATGAATTTGCATGTTCAGTTTATTAAATTTTCAGGAAACAAGCATTATGATGAAAGTGTTAGTGGGTCAGCATTGAGGCTGAATTATCATTTGCAGCACATTTTGTTGATTATTCCTTTTTCATTGACATTAAACGATCTGATTCCGAGATTTTATTCAAAACATACTTACTTATCTCCATACCTTTTTCGTAGTTTATGGTCTTTCCGGTATGGAGATAACAGGTAATTACAAACTTCTCTAAGATGATACACCAAACAGCGCCTAGGATGAAATCTCTTCTATTTATGATGCCAATTTCTTCTGTTAGCTCTTTATTCTGATCTTTAAACATATTTTCAACCAGTGGGTGACACGATATGACATTTTTAATTATCTTGTCTAGTAGTACTTTGGTAAATTCATCCAGTACCGCCATATTAGAATTATGATTTATATTCCATTTTAAGAGTTTCCATGTAGTGTCTCCTATGATTTATAGAAATAAGCGAGATCTATTTTCATAATTATCAAAATTAGACATAATATTATATTCTTCTACGATATCTAATGAATACATGCAAAATTCAACTGGGAGATTGTATGTGGTGGGAGTTGGTCCAGGACATCATGATCATATGACCTTTAGAGCAAGACAGGCAATAGAAGAAAGCGAAATTATAGTAGGCTATGAAACTTATGTTTCACTAATTGAAGATCTAATTAAAGGTAAAGAAGTATTCAGATATCCTATGACTCAAGAGGTCGATAGAGCCAATCAAGCAATTGAATTTGCTGAAAAAGGAAAAATTGTGTCTTTGGTTTCATCAGGAGACCCTGGTATTTATGGCATGGTAGGCTTAATTTATGAAATTCTTGCTGACAAAAAATGGAATCATCATGACGGAATTTATGTCGAATGCGTTCCAGGTGTTTCTTCTCTAAACTCTTGTTCCGCATTAATTGGTTCTCCACTGATGACTGACTTTGCTGTCGTAAGTATGAGCGATCTACTTGTGCCCTGGGAAATTATAGTTAAAAGGGTTGAGGCTGCTGCAATCGGAGATTATGTAACTGTAATCTACAATCCCGCAAGTAAAAAGAGGATTCATCAGCTTAAAGATACTCGAGACATTTTTCTGAGATATAGAAAACCTGAAACACCTGTTGCCATAGTCAAGGGTGCATTTCGCGAAAGTCAGAAGATAGTCGTTACTACACTAGAGAAATTGCTCGATTACAATGATTTGCTAGGCATGATTACAACAGTAATAGTAGGTAATTCATCAACATTTAATTACAACGGACTTATGATAAATCCGAGAGGATATAAATCCAAGTATGATCTTGCCCCCGAACCTTCAAAAACTGTACCCTAACTTAAAAAGAGTTGATGACGGACCTTAAACCTCTGTAATCCTCGGTTATACTAAACGCTTTTTCGATTTCATCAAGGGAAAATCTGTGAGTAACCAACCTCCTTAAATTAATCTTTTGTTCATGTACCAGATCCACTGCATTTTTCATGAGATTTGGGGTTGAACTAAAGCTTCCACTTAAAGTTATTTGATTATAGTGAAGTAAATTTGGATCAATATTCAAAAACTTATTCTTTGATATGCCTGCAAATACGCTGATAAGTGAATTCTTGCCAGCTACTTTCAGTGCGAGGTCTATTGCTTCAGGATTACTTGTAGCCACAATTATTAATTTTCCCCCCTTCTCATATGTATAATCCCATATTGTTCTAATTGACTCCTCCGGATCATTATTCAAGAGTACCATGTCTGCACCAATTGATTTTGCCTCGTTCAATCTAGATGGAATTTTACCAACAACAATTGTTTTTGCACCAGAGAGTTTTGAAATTTGCAGGTGGATTAGGCCTATTGGACCATCACCGATAATTATCACATATTCGTCACGAACGGAATTATTAATATTCAAGTACGCATTTAGACAACATGATAAAGGTTCTATAAGTGATGCTTCGTCATCATGAATATTACTTTCAATAGGAACGATCCCATTAATAAGTATATTATTTTCAGGAATATTTATGTAGTCTGCAAATCCACCGTTAACACTTGAACCAATTTCATTAAGTTTACTACAACAATTAAAATGACCTGCATCACAATGATGACACTTTAAACATGGTATTAATGGGGAAACGATCACTCTTCTATCCTCTGGTATTATTTGACCGTTGGGTAGCCGCAGGGTTCCCAATGTTCTTGCGCAAATCTCATGACCCAAGACAATTGGGGGCCGGACCTTTTTATGACCTTCACTAAATACCCGCACATCATATCCGCAGACAGCACAAGAGAGAGTCTTTAGTAATACATTGCAATTTTTGCTAGATATAGGTAAATCTTTAATTTGAAAATTTCTAGGTCCACTAAAAACTGCTGAATGATTTTTTTGAGGTAACATAATTATTCATTTTATTTGGTTGAGAGTTTTACACTTTAATAATATTGACCTGATAATTGGCCAAATTTGAAAAATCATCTGATAGTCAAATCCCTTCCTTTAGTTTTTCCCCAATTGAGATGAATTTTCCATGTTCTTGGATTCGTATACTAGTATCAACTCTTATACGCAATCCCACGGAACGGAATATTGCCAAGAGTTCACCTCCTGATATGAGAGAATCGATATCTCCGGACTTAATCAAATCTACTATTCTGTTTACAATGAGTTTTGCCTGTACTGGATATTGCGATTCTGCTAACTGCAGTACTTCGTCACCTCTGTCATACAAATATTTCAATAATATTTCTTTATCATCAACTTTTGTCACATCAGCTTTTGATTCCTTCTCCTTGATTTTTTCAGTCAAAGCTGCTTTTTCTTTTAATTGTTTCATTTTACGTGCTTTAATTATCGCCAGTTCCGGATCTTCTTCTTGGCTCATCCTTTGATTACTCCAATTGGAACTAAACGCGCAACTTTTGTTGCAATGCCCAGAGAATGAGATACTTCTACAACAGAATCTACGTCTTTGTATGCTTCAGGGGTTTCTTCAACCATTCCTTCTCTACTCAAAGCTTTTATGTAAACTCCTTTTAATTCTAAGTTTTTTCTTACACTATCTGTTGTATAATTTCTCCTAGCGGCAGATCTCGACATTGTTCTTCCTGCGCCATGTGCTGTTGAACCAAAACTTAACTCTAACGATTTTGAATTACCAAGAAGTATCCAGCTTGCCGTTCCCATTGAACCTGGAATAAAAACTGGTTGCCCAATGTTGCGATACTTTACTGGTATATGACTATTACCAGCAGGAAATGCTCTTGTAGCTCCCTTTCTATGTATTACAAGATCTCTTGTACCTTCACCGCTAACGACATGTCTTTCGACCTTTGCTATGTTATGTGAAACATCATATACTAACTTCATATCTACCTCTTCCTCAGTCATGCCTAGTACCCTTTCAAATGTGTTTCTAGTCCAGTGTGTTATCATTTGTCTGTTGGACCATGCAAAATTTAGTGCAGAATACATTGCTTTTCTATAATTCTCACCCTCACTAGAGTTATTTGGAACACATGCTAGTTCTCTATCTGCAATTCTCATTCCAGAGTCTCTTATTATTTTCTCACAAATTTTTAGGTAGTCGCTGCAAACCTGATGTCCAAATCCTCTGGAACCACAGTGTATCAGGACAGTAACTTGACCCTCTTCAATTTCCATAGCTCTTGCTGCTTTTTCATCGTATATCTTGTCCACTTTTTGTACTTCAAGAAAATGATTTCCTGAACCAAGAGTTCCCAACTGGAGTCTACCTCTTTTCCTAGCAAGTTCGGAGACATGATCCGGATCTGCACCTTTCATACAACCGTTCTCTTCACATACGTCAATATCCGAGTCCCGCCCATATCCATTCTGAACTGTCCATCTTACCCCTTGAATTAGTACTTCGTCCAGCTCTGCTCCTGACACCCTTATTGAACTTGAGCTACCTACTCCTGATGGAATCGCGTGGAATAATTCATTTACAAGGTCTTTGAGCTTTGGTCTAATTTCTTCTACTCTTAAATTGGTCCGCAAAAGTCTAACACCACAATTAATGTCATACCCCACACCCCCAGGACTAATTATACCTTCTTCTAAATCCATACCTGCCACTCCACCCACTGGAAATCCATATCCCTCATGTCCGTCCGGCAATACCACCACATGTTTCATAACACCTTTTAATGTGGCAACGTTGGCAGCCTGATCAATTGTCCTATCTAACGCCATTTTTGAAATCAAATTCTCATCTGCGTATATTGTTACTGGAACTAGCATTCCTTTAGATTCATTTTTCTTTACAACATACTTGAATTCTCCTTCATTTACTATTTCATGATTTCCTAATCGCGTTGTCAAGTTTTTCATAGAATTGAGAATTTTAAATAGACATTCATTATATTCCTTTCAATTTTCTATCGATATGGTAAAAAATCTATCTGGAACGAAAACACGCAAATATTTCTAATATACGTGTTATCTTACTTTTCGTTAAATTAGTACAGTCTAAATTATGATTCAGTTCATAAGATAGCTACTCTTGATTTTTAGTTGTCTTTTAAGTTTCGATATAGTTGATTAAAAAACAATTCGAACTTTTTAGCATTAAATTATGAGAATAATCCTTGAAATTTGCTTTTATTATAAAATGAGAAAAAAGGGGAAATAGTTGACTATTTGCCCATGGTGGAATTTCCACCCATGCCGCTCATATTCCCACTCATCATTGTTCCGTTGCCGGTCATGTTACTGCCGCTGATATTGAGCATTGTAGCGTTTTGGGTTACTTCACTTTTAGATCCAGATTTTGACTCTGAGGATTTCTTTTCAGATCCAGATTTTGATTGGGTTTCTGATCCTGATTTTGAAGTTTTCTCACTTGAAAAAGTTTGTTCTGTACAGACAACACTTGCACTGCCTTTTGGTGCTACACATGTTCCATCTGGATGATCATTTGCAGTTGAAGTTTCATTGGCTAGTACTGCAAATGCGCCACCTTTTACAACATCTTTCATTGAGTGGTCCACACCTACATAGATGCCTGGATCT
>DATBHO010000120.1:0-11182 GCA_036557405.1 Nitrososphaeraceae archaeon | reverse complement strand
GCTATCTTTAGTATCGGGACTAAGATCCTTAATTGAGTCTTCTATTATTTTATTATAGCCTTTACGCAAATCCTTTGGGTTAAAAACAGCTCCCATGATATTAGATTATGTAGTTTGCCAATATTAAAGCCTATTCTTCGTCTTCTTCTGAATATTCATTCTTGATAAGTTGGGAAATACAGTACATTAGCTCCACTTGGTAAAAGAGCAGTTATAAAGCAGATTGTTGCAGATCTATTAAATTGGTCCAACCTACCAAACATCTACTGTTGTTGATGGAGCTATGTGCACTGGAGGGTGAGATAAATCCTTGAAAGGGACTGAAGGGAAATTAGTGACAGTAAATCCAACAACTGGGCAAATTCTTAATGAGTACGAGAATATGACTAAAGAAGATATTAATGAATTAGTAAGGGGGGCAAGAGAAGCATTCTCGGATTGGAAAAAAGACATCCAGAAAAGAGCTGACTCCCTATATGCCTTTGCAGGTGAAATAAGGAAAAATAAGGAAAATCTTGCCATAACGGCAACACGGGAAATGGGCAAAGCAATCAAAGAATCAAGGTCTGAAATAGACAAATGTGCTTGGACAATAGAATACTATGCTGATAACGCAAAAATCTTTACATCTGATGAAGTAGTCAACACGGATGCAAGGAAGAGTGTAATAACTTTTGAACCAATTGGGGTGATTGGGAGTATAATGCCTTGGAATTTTCCTTATTGGCAGGCACTTAGATTCGCCGCTCCATCACTAATGGCAGGTAATACAATCGTATTAAAGCCCGCAAGCGCCACCATGCAGTGTGGTATTGAGATAGAAAAGGCTTTTATAAATGCTGGAATTCCTAGAGGGATTTTCCAAACTATGATTGGAGATTCGAGTACTGCAGAAACTCTTATCGATTCAGAAATTAACGCAGTAACGTTTACCGGTAGTGTTCAGGTAGGGGGTAAAGTAGCACAAAGGGCAACCTCCCAATTGAAGAAAACTGTTCTTGAATTAGGAGGAAGTGATCCCTTCATAGTTTGTGAAGATGCAGACATCGAAAAAGCATCTACGGGTGCGGTTAAAGGACGCTTTATCAACTGTGGTCAGAGTTGCATTGCATCAAAGAGATTTATTATAATAAAAAAGATTGCTAGCGAATTCATAGAAAAGTTTGTTTCAAAGACTGAAAAGCTTAGGGTAGGAGACCCTCTTTTAGATGATACAGATATTGGACCCCTTGTTAATTCCAAGAGTCTGAACAATATAGAGAACCTAGTTTTAAAATCTGTAAAAGAAGGAGCTGAAGTAGCCACAGGCGGAGAACGTACTAACAGCAAGGGATTCTTCTACCGGCCAACAATTATGAAAAAGGTCTCTCCCAAAATGGAGGTAGCATCAGAAGAAGTCTTCGGACCTATTGCTCCCGTTATTACAGTGGAGGAAGAAAAGGACGCAATAAGGGTTGCCAATAGTTCTAAATATGGTTTAGGTGCAAGTATTTGGACACAGGATCTAGAGAAAGCAGAAAAATTATCAAGATCTATTGAATCCGGAATAGTGACGGTAAACAATGTTGTCGTATCAGACCCTAGAGTTCCTTTCGGGGGTATTAAGAATAGCGGGTTTGGTAGAGAATTGTCAAGATATGGAATGTTAGAATTTGTGAATGTAAAGTCAATCAGATTCTATGATCAATTAATTCACAACCATCATGTAGAATGATATTAAACTAAGGAACTTTAAAATCCACAAATTTTAGAATGGTTCTACATTCATTTATTTAATTGAGTTTATTATACGACAAAGTCAATTAAGGCGATTTTTAAGATTTGATATATGAATTATAAATATTGACTGATTTTTACCAGATCGCTAGGCATCATTTATTCTCAAATTATCATATTTATGTAGAAATTTATCCAAATTCTAAATAAAATCACCTCTAAACCCGTATCTTGCAATCTAAAATGCACGTAGTCTAATTTTATACTAAAATTTCTTTTTGAGAAAGAGCTCTTAATGCAAAGAGTTAGTTGACTGGATTTTGGACCATAATTATGGTTGAAACCATTTTAACATATCTGCCTCTGATCTCTGCCACAATAGTGTCCGGTCTTCTTGTGCTAGCATTCTTTAACTTCTCAATGGCTAGGAAAAATTTGCAGAGTCAGAATGAGCAACAAGTATCTAACTTGAAGATGCAAACCGAGCAGCAGATTTATTCGAGGATAATAGATGCAAGGCTAAATCTTGAAAAGACGGAAGAATTCACAAGAATGGCAACCGAAAGTCAAGTTTTTAAGGAACGCTTTGCACTGCTTGATAAGCCCTCTGACTATTATACTATAGTATCGTTTCTTGATTTGTTTGAGTACGTGTTCCGTCTAAATGAGATACAAATGATAGACAAAATGGTGTGGGAACGCTGGAAAGTTCTTATTGAAACAATAATGACTATACCTAAGTTTAGGATCATTTGGATCAAAACAAAAGAATCGCATCCAGATAAGAAATTTAGAGATTTTGTTGACTCATCATTTATTCGAAAATAATAAATATGAATGGACATCAAAATTTTTAATTTAATTGGTAATATTGTGTGATTGAGTCCTTATACAACGGAAAAAATCTGGGTAAATATGAGAACATCCAAACTTCAAAAAAGTCTTAGACGTGAGACAAGTTCACAACGCAATTCAAGCATCTTGTGTTAATTTAGTATGATATTTATAATTGAAATTGAACAAGTACGCTCGGTTGTTAAGTGAATACTACTACTGTAAAGCTTAATAGAGTGAGAACAAAGGACGGAATGCGAAAAGATGCAACTACAAAATTTAGAAAATTTTTTGCAACTATCCAGGGAAAGGAGAAAGGATTAAATGGTTATATCATTCTTGAGAACGATGAAGATAGTAATGAGACCCTCATATTGACACTGTGGGAATCCAAGGGAGACATGGATAATTATTATTCGGATGCTAACAAAAGACTTTCAAATCTTGTAGATGAAGTTAAACCAATATTCGAAAAAATGCCTGAAAGAATAACCTACAATGTAATGTCTCTTGAACTATCTAACTAAACCATACGTTGGAAAGTTAAGAAGTCCTCTTCACAGATTAGAGTTGCTCTCTATCCACCTTTTAGCGGCATTTATGTCTTCCTTCGTGAGATCATGTCCTGCATCCTGCCAATTCAACGTAACTTTTGAGTGGGTATTGGTAAATATTTCCAACAACCTTTGCGCCTCCGGTCTACTAACGATTGGATCATACAGACCTTCCAATAATATTATGGACTTATTTGAGAGGTCTGGCAGAACAGTCGGAATATACGGTACCATAGCTCGAAACAAGATTGCTCCGGCAAGTGATTCAGGACGCCTTAATAAGAGACTAGCACCTATATTTGCACCATTAGAATAGCCAACTGCAATGATTCTTTTTTCATCAATCGTGTATGTTGAAGAAGCTTTATCTAAGAATTTTGCCAACTCGTCGGTCCTCATTTTCAGATCCTCCAAGTCGAAGACTCCTTCATCAAGTCTCCTAAAAAATCTTGGCATTCCATTCTCCAGGACCTTACCCCTTACACTAAGAATTGAAGCATCAGGTGCCAACTCTTTTCCCAAAGGAATAAGATCGTCCTCTGTACCGCCTGTACCGTGTAGAAGTAGCAAAGTTTGCTTGGATCCTTTTGCATTACTATAAGGAGGAATGAATTGATGGACAAAACCAAGATCGGTATTCTTCATTATTTTTCGAACCCGGATCCGTTCATTGTACTTGGCAATCTCAATCTTGGTAAAATCTTTTCAAGATCCTTTCTCTCAGATTCAAGCCATTTCGGTAACATTAGGCGGGTACCGAGTTCGGACGAAATTTGGTCAACAGTAAAGCCTGGCGGATCAGTCGCTATTTCAAAGAGAACACCTCCTGGTTCTCTGAAATAAACCGAATGAAAATATGTTCGGTCAATTATTGGTGTGGGATTGAGTCCTGCTTTAATGATATTGCCCCTAAGCGTTTTTTGATTATCATCCGTCGTCGTTCTAAATGCTACATGATGAACACTTCCTACGCCTATGTAACCCAATGGAGTATAAGGAAGGCATAATACATCCACAATGCTGGCGCCGGTTTCAGAATCTTGGATCTTGTAACGGAAGCGACTTTTTTCCTGGCCCACATATGAAAAACCTAGCTCATGTTTTAGAATGTCTGCAGTCCGTTCAAAACCTTCTTCTGATAGTGCAACAGAGTAGAAACCCCTAATTGCATGCTCAGAAGGTATGCCGGCTCCATTCCAAATATTTACTTCTCTATCTTGTGCTGAAGAATGGGATACTATCTCCAATTCCAGCCCATCCGGATCGTATCGGCTCAAAACTTGTTCGTTAAAGCGTTTGAATGGGCCTCTAAATGCTACCTGGTTCTCTTTCAATCGTGTTTTCCAGAAGTCTAATGATCTTTCTGAAATTAGAAACGACGTAGTGATCACTTGTCCTGTTCCTCTATGACCTTTCGGAGCTTCGGGCCATGGAAAGAAAGTTAGAATAGTTCCAGGGCGTCCTAATTCGTCTCCAAAATAGAGATGGTAGGTAGTTGGATCATCAAAATTTACAGTCAACTTTACCAATCGTAGTCCTAACACAGAAGAATAGAAATCAACATTCCTTTGTGGATCACTGGCTATAGCCGTAACATGATGAATGCCATAAATACCGGCCATTATCTTCTTTTGTCGAAACTAATATTTTTCCTTACTCTTTTTGGACGAGACTGGGGAGTGAAAAAGGAATTAACGAGGTCCAGCAATATAACTTCGGAGCAAGAATATCGCAATTTGAAAATGTTAGTTTTTCTTACCAGATTCTTTTTTATCGAGGTAATTTAAATAGATTTTCTTTATTTGATGTAGTACATGGGAGACGAAAGATTCGGTCATGAAATTTATTTGAAGGAACGTCCGGTAGGAATTCCTACTGAAAATGATTTTGAGCTCGTTAGAGTGAATGTTCCGCGTCTCAAAGAAGGCCAATTCTTGGTACAAAACTTATGGATGTCTGTAGACCCCTACATGCGTGGACGAATGAGGGATGCCAAGAGCTACTTGCCTTCATTTCAATTGAACAAACCTCTGGAAGGTGACTGTATAGGTCAAATTATTGAATCAAAAAATAATCAATTTAGAATAGGGGAATATGTGCATAGTAATTTTGGTTGGAGAGAATTCTGGATCTCTATGAGTGATAGCGGTATTACAAAAATTGATCCAAATGTAACACCAATTCAACATAATCTAGGAATTTTAGGGAGGACAGGTCTTACAGCCTATGTTGGGATTTTAAAAATTGGTGAATTAAAAAACGAAGGCAAGAATAACACAGTGTTTGTCTCTGCAGCATCAGGAGCGGTGGGTTCTGTAGCATGTCAGATAGCAAAGATAAAGGGCTGTAATGTTATAGGAAGCACCGGTTCTCGAAAAAAGGTAAGATGGTTACTAGATGAAGCAAAAATAGATTATGCATTTAATTATAAAGAAGTGGGAGAAGATAACATTTCATTCGAACTGAGAAAAGGTTGTCCTAATGGGATTGATATCTATTTCGATAATGTTGGTGGAAAGCACCTAGATGCAGCACTTAATAACATGAACAAGTTTGGTAGGATTGTACTTTGTGGTATGATATCCCAATATAATGTGCCATCCTTTTCTAATCCCCTGACAGGATCACCCAATCTCTTTTTAGCAATAAGGAATCGATTGAAGATTCAAGGTTTTATTGTGAGGGATCATTATGATATGCTGGGTGAGTTTCACACAAATATGTCTAAATGGATCAGTGAAGGAAAAATAAAATGGGAAGAAACTGTATTTGAGGGACTTGAAAATGCACCCAAAGCATTCATAGGTTTATTCAAAGGAGAAAAAATGGGCAAGATGCTTGTTAAGATATAAATCGACTCAGGTGATCACGTCCATAAACCCAATTATAACATATATGTGATATCATAAGAATTTGTAGGATACGTGAAAATTCCTTGTTTAATTTTATCTGTGTTAAGACCTAGTCTAATTGCCAATGCAAAAATATTGATGATCTCTTCAGCATGTGATCCTAATACATGAGCACCTAATATACGGTTAGTCGTTTCCTCAATTAGAACTTTGTAGCCAGAACAGCTCTCCATTATTCTACGAGAAGAATACCAAGAAGATGTATCTTGAAAGTTAGTTCTAAATTCTAGTCCTTGTTGTCTTGCTGAATTTTCGTGTAAACCAACTGAAGCAAGCGGAGGAATTGTAAATACTACACTAGGTATGCCTTCATAATTAGGTCGTGAATGTTTCCCTTTAAGTAAATTTTCGGCAACAATCTGTCCCTCATATCCGGCCACGGGAGTTAGCGGAATCCCTTTTGTACTAGCCACATCACCAGCTGCGTATACTGCGGTATTTGAGACACTTTGGAGATATTCATTTACCTTCACACTGCCCGTCCTATCACGTTCTACTTCACCCTGTTCCAAAGTTAGATTCTCAGTATCAGGAGTCCTACCTGCCCCATGCACTACTAGATCAGTCTCCACTATATCACTTTCTTCTGTATTATTTCTATTATTTTCGGAAGTAGAAATATAGACGGCAAATTTTCTTCCATTATCTCTATAATCTATCTTTTTTACTGATGAGAGTAACCTTACATTAATGCCAATCTCTAGAGTTTTTTTTAACAACATTTTTACTAGATCAGGATCGAATCCGACTAGAGGGATCTTACCTCTGTGTAATATAGTTACCTTTGATCCAAACCGAGCAGCAAGATGTGCAAATTCAAACGAAATGTATCCTCCTCCGATAAATAAAATATTGCTAGGTAACCTCTCAAGCTCTAAAAACTGATCGCTTGTAACAGCGTGTTCTTCACCCGGAATATTCAGCTTCGCAGGCCTGGCTCCTGTTGCGATTAAGATGTTTTTGCCTACTATTATATGCTCCTTATTATTCTTCTTATCTGTAACTCGAATGGTGTTTGCAGCGATAAATTGAGCAGTACCATGAAATGCATTTATTCCAGCTTTGGAGAATGATTCTTCTCTGTCTTTTGGTACTGGTTCCGTAAAAGTTCGTTTAAATTGCATCAAGTCATGCCAGTCTTTATCAAGGTTTTTTCGTCCTTCGTTCCTGATACCTTTGTTCTGCATACGTTGATTCCAATCAATTAATTCAGCTACTCCCACAAGGACTTTTTTTGGATCACATCCACGTAGCGCGCATGTACCACCAAATGGCTTTGAATCAATAATCGCAGTTTTCCAACCAGCCGAATGACATTTCCAAGCTACGGTTGATGCCGCCACACCCGTGCCAATTACTATAAGATCAAATGTGCTTGTAGCGTATTTCATATAACTTCAATTATCATCATTTGATAAAAAGGATCCGAGCCTAATCCTAATCATACTGTAAACAGTTGAGTCCTAGACGTAACTGAATCGAGAACCAAACCTTATTTGATATAATTTCATTGTTCATACACAGTACTCAATACTATAATAGTGAAAATTTTATTAATTTTGGACAATTAATAGTACTAATGTCTGAAATGACTAAAGATGAAATCAAAAATTTTCTCCTTCAAGGAACTTTTACCGGTAAATTGGGCACCATTAACAAAGATGGGACACCGCATGTGGTTCCTATTTGGTATACAGTAGACGAAGAGGATAAAATTATTTTTAATACCGGAGATAAATCAGTAAAAGCAAAAAATATTAGACGTGACAATCGAGTTCGTTTATGTGTCGATGATCAGACTCCTCTTTTCTCATTTGTTACTATTGATGGCATCGTGGAATTAATTAGTGGTGAACCAGGCGAAGTTTATAAATGGGCTAAAATTATTGCCGCTAGGTATATGGGTAATGATAAGTCAGAAGTGTATGGCAGGAGAAATAGTGCAGAAGGTGAACTGCTGATAAAAATTAAACCAATCAGAGTGATTGGTCAAAAAAATATAGCAAGATGGTGACCACTTTTTCATAAAACATCCTCGCTTGAATATTTCTGCTCATTATATACTAGATTAAGTTTCTAATTGTACATATCTACTTCTTGTGAACCTTAATGTAAGAGTGCAATTTGTATACCTAAAAATTGCTTAACGAAGTAATTACAAAAAGTTCATAGTATTAGCAACAAAGTTAACAATAAAATAAAATAACAGTATTAGTGATCATGTTAATAATTTAATCTATCATAATATTATTGGATTGGATATATTTATGATATAATATCTTCTAATGAAACTGTATTATCTAGAAATAATATGCTGTTCCAATACATAGTAAGAGCAATTGACGTGTTTTGAAATGATTTTTACGAATATTGGCTTCAGTGAGATAACATTAATTCATACAAAGCGTCATACACAAGAGTTCTGGACAAATCAAGTTCTAATATAGAATCCCGTGTACTTGATGTGTTACCATTGACAATTTCCCTCACAAATCTTACTCCGGTATTCAGGAATGGTATATTTTTCAGAGTATAGCGTAGTACCGCTACCATGACCACCAAACATTTTGGTATATGTAGTACCACCATCAGTGGATGTAGCTATCACAACATTATACTGACGCAAATTTCCCTTATACCATGCAATGTATTCACTGCAAATCTTTTTGAGTGTAGCTAAATCAGGAACAATATACTGATCGCTTCCAAAACTGAATCACCTATTACCAAGATTGTAATCAAACGTATTTGAAGGTACACTACCATTATTATCACCTGCAGAAACATGGCTTATGCCAATATTCGTAGCAAGACTAGATGTAGTAAAGGAAGAAGAACGACTTGCGAGGTACAATAAGGGCTCATGATAACTATCGCGATCTCCTTTAAAGTAACCATGACCTTTACCATCACATATAGTCGATGTTGTGGAACCAAGATTCCTAAGAGCCGTTCTGACTTCTGAGGGCGTGGCTCCAGGATGCTCAGATTTATATAATGCGGCAGCTCCGGTAACGTGAGGAGTTGAGACGCTAGTACCGCTGAATGTAGTATAAGAACCTCCTCTTGCCGTTGTTTTGATGAGAACGCCCGGCGCAGCTAAATCAATTACTGAGCCATAATTACTAAAACTTGCCAAGGTATCGTCTTTACCAGCTGTTGTGGATATAGGGGAAAGGCCTCCACACTTTCCGTCAGTGTCAACAATTGCTGATACGGCTATTACTTCTGGGAAGCTTGCAGGAAATACAGATGTGGCATTTATACCTTCATTCCCAGCTGCCGCAGTATAAGTTACTCCAGCTGCCACAGATTTAATGATTGCACTATGGAGAGCGGAATTTTGGCCAACGGCACCAAAGCTCAAATTCACCACGTCTATTTCCTTAGCATGCTGGGTAACATAATCGATTCCTTTTATAATATCGGAACTAGAACCAATACCATCTTTATTAAGAACCTTGATAGCCCATAATCTTGCGCCCGGCGCGATACCTACCACACCTTGAGAATTATCTTTTGCGGCTGCTATTCCAGCGACAGCTGTACCATGACCATTATCATCGTTACCACTACTGGTTCCTGAAACAAATGTTACTTGTTTGTATACATTAAGATCGGGATGACTCAAATCAATCCCAGTATCTAGGATTCCTATATCAACATTTACAGTGCCAGTGCCATCTCCCGATTTAGTAGAGCTCAGATCGCCGTCTACTCTGTTAATACCCGTTGGTAAGCTCTGGGAGAATGCTTTTACCTTAACGTCAGGTTGTACATAATCTACTTCAGGATTTGCCATGATTGCCTCAAGCACCTTGTCATTAGGGACTTTAATAGTAAACCCGTGCAAAGCATGATCATAAATATGTCCCAATGCTGCTCCTTCACTTTTGGCTTCCCGAGCTAACGAGCTTACAGATGATAAGAAATTGTTATCCTTTAGTACTACGATGTAATCATTTGGTATTTTTTCCCCCGTAGCCTCTCTTAATTTTTTTGCCAACCCCTGTAAATTGGTCTTGAGGTCATACTTTTTTTCTAATAGTGATGTCGTATAGAAAGGCTTTGCTTCGGCTTTAAACGAGAAATGTTGTGACATTGGAATTAAAACGCAGCTAGAAAATAAAAGTAATATCAACACACTTGTTATACCCATAATGGGTGAAGTGGTCTCACGTTGAAATCCTAGTTTCTTTATCATAGCTCTCCCATACCATATATTTCTCCAAAAAAACATGTCTTTATGCAGGATCTTGAATCATAATTTATTTAAATTTGGAAACATGCTTAACGACGTTTCTTCTAAACAATCTAAGTGTTATATTGCAGGCCTAAGTTAATCTCGAGACTCTTTCAGTCAGTCAGGTTGAAGCTTGCTCATACGAGTTAAAGCTCCATTTCCTGCACAATGCAAGCTGATTGTACTGGAGTCATATTTCACAATTGAAAGATTCTCCAAAACGTTCAATAGGGAATTAATTTTCCATAAGAACAAAACATTAATCAGATGATGATATCAGCACTTTTATAATGTTTAACATGTGTTTAGCTGTCATCTTTCTTATTGTAATGATTTTATTGGATATTCCCTTTCAAAATACATATGGATCACTACAAGTAAATCGGTTTCTAGTAACCAAAGTCGACCCGCTCGATAATAATGAAACTAGTAATGACACAGAAATAATGGTTAAAGACCTGAAAAAATCAATGACTGTACTAGCCGAATCTGCTCCACGTCAGGTTGTTTTATCAATTGTATCTTTTTTTGTAGCCATGGCCTTTACTATATTTGGAATACAATTAGCCTTTAGGCCCCAAAAAACAGAAATTAAATATTTCACCGCGGCAATTTTGTCACTAGTAATTCCTGTAACAGTTTTACTAGTCACGTTTGTAGGTAGTAATGTCCTTGGACTCCAAACATTTGGCTTAATTTCAAAGAATGTTTGGCTATTTGCCTCGCTGATGCTTCTAATTCCTATATTTACACTAATCATTCTTGTCATTTTGCATCGAATAAGTAGGGAACGATCCGGATCAGGTAAAGTGTAATTAATCTCCAATATTGTAATGTGAACAACAAATAGATTAATTATGCCTTTCAATAAGGAAGATATTTGTTGTCAATTTACTGTTAATGTATTTTAGGTATGTAAAATG
>DATBHO010000119.1:0-3976 GCA_036557405.1 Nitrososphaeraceae archaeon | reverse complement strand
GTTGCATCTACATTCTTCCTTAGATAATTATTGTGGGAATTATTCACTGTAACTGAGCAAATGTATTTTCTCCTCTTAATTCCCTTTTAACATCGGTCATTTCAGATTGACTTGGAGCTTTTTCTCCACCATGTTGTTCTTCTATCTGTCCTTCTTGTTGACGCTGTTCTGCTGATTCACTAGACTCATTGTGAACTTGACTCTGTGCTTGCTCTTGATTCTCATTGTGAGTGGATTCCACGGTTTTATTCTCTTGACCTTCAGCAAATTGCACTCCATGAGCTTCGCCAGTTTCAATTCTCTCACCAACTATTGCAACTAAAAAATATGGAGCAGGCGTAGCAAACATCAAAAGTATTGCAAAATAAACTAACCATGATTTCAATTAACCAGAATAATTGCCTCTTCATAAACATTACTAGAACAAAAAGTAAATGGCTAGTTAATAGAAGCCCTATACATGGAATGTCCGAATCCCACCGAATTCGGACCGCCTATTAGTAACATTATATTAACTTACTATAAATTTTCGTCTTAGAATTAAAGCAACAATTGCACTTCCAACAAAAGTTGCTGACCAATACAACCATAAATCTCCAATATACCCAGATATTAACGCAGGTGCTAAAGACCTCGCAGGATTCATTGACGCTCCTGATATAAACGCAAATAAGAAAATGTCCAACCCAACAATTCCTCCTATAACTATGCCACTGAAGCCTTTCAATCCTTGTGTATATACAACTATTAGAATAACAATCATGAGGAGAGATGTTGCAAATACTTCAACTGCAAATATCACTGGTATGGGAAAACTATAGTTCGGAGCATTCGTACCCAAATTTGCATAATTTCCTATCATATATTTTACAAAAATACTTGCAAGCAAAGCTCCTATTATTTCAGCTGCAAAATATTTTGGTAATTGTCGTAATGTGATATGTTTCGTAATATAGTAACCCAGAGTTACTGCCGGGTTAAAATGTGCCATTGAAATTTTACCAAATAAATAAACCCCTATAGCGACCCCAACAAATGGTGCAAATGCAATAAGCGGTAGCCCAAAAATTCCGCCATATTTGGCGTCTATGACAACTGAGCCTGTAGCAAAAACTACTACAATAAAAGTGCCGATGACTTCTGCTATGAACTTTTTTTGGTCAGACGTTAATCGATTGACTAGATTTAAGACTTGTGACAAGCTCTTTAACTCTCACGCCGATTTCATCTCTTATCTCTTTGACCCTTTCAATCGGTTTGTTGTTAGGGTCTTCCAGGTTCCAATCTAAAACCTTTGGTAAGAAGAGAGTGGGGCAGAACTCTCTATCCATGCATCCCATATTAATAATCTTAAATGAATCACGCATCATATCCTCGGTTATCTCTTTAGATCTTTGGGTGCTAATATCTATTCCAATCTCTTTCATTACTTCAACTGCAAGAGGATTTATTTGTGGTACTGGTTTTGTTCCAGCACTTATACCAATGTATCTATCAGGTGCATACGTGTTGAAAAATCCCTCAGCCATCTGACTCCTAGCGGCGTTTTCCACACAAACAAATAGAATTGTCTGCTGAGTCTGTTTGTGTTTGTGTTTATCTTTACCAAAAAATTTCATTATCCTGTCACTGCTCCTATGATTAGACTCACAAGTCTTCTACTTCCGTCAGTCTTATCTTCGCTCAGATAAAGCTGTTCTTTCAATACGTTAATATCTTCAAAGCCTGCTTTCTGTATAGCATTGATATAATTTTCTCTTGTTAGTGCCCCATCAATACAACTGCACCAATCTCCAGTATTAATTTTGTCAGGTTGAACCTCTTTACTGGTAACTAGGTCAGAAATTACCATTCTTCCTTTACCTCCTTTCTTTAGAATTCGATATACTTCTTTGAAAACTGCGACTTTGTCTGTAGTTAGATTGATGACGCAATTACTTATTACAACATCTGCAGAACTATCCTCAATTGGAATCCTTTTTTCTATATCGCCCTTTGAGAATTCTACATTTGAAAAACCAAATTTGAGAGCTGCGTTTCTAGCCTTATCCAACATATCATTAGTAAAATCTATCCCAATTACCTTGCCCTTGTCTCCAACCCGTTTAGATGCTAAGAAAGCATCAATTCCACCACCTGAGCCTAAATCAACAATGATTTCCCCTTTTTTCAAATTGGCGAGATCAAGAGGGGCACCGCAACCAAGACCAAGGAGAGAAGATTCGGGTATAGTTTCTAACTCTTTATTGTTGTAGCCGATAGCAATCAATGATTCTTTGGGATTGAAATCCGTTGTATTGCAGCATTCTTGGGGAGTGCAGCAGCAATCTGAATTACCGCTTAATGCAATCTTTCCATATCTTTCTCTGATTTTTGCCTTCAAAGTCTCTTCTTTCATCTACTAGAGTTTACTTCAGAAACTATTTAAGTTGTCAAGGAGACTTTGGTAAACTAGGGGACATATTGGAAACAAAGGGACAAAACGTAAACCAATTACCAATGGTTAAGAATGAATGTAGTTTTGAAGGATATGACGCAGCAACCCTAATGAAGGAAACCGCAAAAATTAGGAAGCTAATTACCAAGAGAGGAACTTTAGAGATGTTAATTCCACTTTGCTGTTCTACGAATAGTGTAAGGTACAAACAATTTCGAGAATTATTGAAAGGTTTCAGTAGCAAGACACTTGCCAGAAGACTAAAGGAATTAGAAAAAGGTGGAATATTGGAAAGGCAGGCATACAACGAGATACCACCACGAGTAGAATACAGACTAACGTCAAAGGGACAAGAGCTAGTGGAATCAATAATTAATCTATTGCAGTGGATGAGAAAGTGGTCTAACCAGCGTTAATTGCTTATTTAATAACCATGACGGGACAATTAGCGAGGGTAACCAACCCATTAGCGACACTGCCAAGCAACATTTTCTTGATTCCAGTATTTCCTCTCGTTCCCACAACAAGCACATCAATTTGTTGTTGTTCTACATATTCCAGTATAGCTTTTACAGCACCCTGTGTGCGTGGGGCTAACAAAATCTTGGAAATTGACTGAACACCTACAGCTTCTGCATTTATCTTTATTCCGTCTAGTATTTTTTGGATTTTGACTTTTTTACTCCCATACGCTTCGTCGAGTTTTTCTGGAGAACCCCACGCATAGGCTTTTTCACCGTATAACCAGGGTTCAGTTTCAATAACATTCAGAATAACCAATTGTGCATGGCTATTTTGTGCTATGGATATTGAATAGTCTGCAGCTTCAAGAGACTTCTCCGACCCATCTACACATACAAGTATTTTGTGGAGGGTCTTCGTCATAGTCTGATTATTCGAAAAATGCCTCTACTTTAATGTGTTCTGTTCCAATTTTCCCGATTATCAACCATCTTGAAATCCTTAATCAATAAAACCCCAAGTATAACTGATGGTTTCCGAATCCCACTCTCGAAGCAACATTTCATATTTGCAAAAAAATAGAATTAAAATCTAGCATTATAAATAGCAAAGTCCTGATACTAGTAAGAAGCGAGCTTTACTAGGCTTAAAGTGGTCGATTTACTGTGTACATCTTATGAATTCAAAAATAGTTAAGATGGAGATTTTGAAATGAGTGTCATACTAGACACTCTGCTCTTAAGAAGAAGAGAAATTACAAACTCAAAGCATGGTGAACCAAAGACCTCATCCATATTGCTAATATCAGCAGCAATAACTATGGCAATTATATTGATGATGTATGCGGGATTGTCATTCACAGAAGGCATGATGAAACAATATTCCGCGTGTAGAGATAAAATAGTAGGATACGAACGACATGGAATGTATCCGACCCCAGCAGAGTTTAGACTAGGGTTATCATTCTGTGAACCAAAATAAATGGAAAATAATTTATTTTTTTTACACTAATTTTGGATATCTTTTAAGAAACTACTTTTTTGGATTTTGAATTGTAAATGGAAATCTACTACCATG
>DATBHO010000118.1:0-2331 GCA_036557405.1 Nitrososphaeraceae archaeon | reverse complement strand
ATCTCCATCATATCCTTCAAGATAATACTTGGGTATATAGTAGTAGTTCTTGTTTATTGTACCATCCTTTGTCTGTATGTAATCATTAGTTATAGCTTGAATTTTACCCAAATCTCTATCATCTTTAGATTTGACTTTTTTATCAATAGCCTTATCCCATGAAATTATTTCTGACATTTTGTTATCAATATTTTTCTTTACCATATAGGATTTATCAGTTGTATGTAGACAGAAACAAACAAGTAAAAATACAAGCCATTGATATAGAAAACATATAACCTTCATTAAGTATAATTCCAATGTACATATTTGTACAACAATGTCAATATCTTCAGATGTAAATGTTAGTGGTGCTAATGATAACAGTAATACCGATAGTATTACTAACGAAACTAGAACTGGTCCCACTATTTTGTGGTATGCTTAAAGGTAAAAATGTGATAACAAGTGATGGAAAAGATCTTGGTGAAATTAAAGATGTATCTGACAACTACATAAGATTAGAAAAGGGCTCAATAAAGAAAGACAAATTCTGGATTCCAAAATACACTGCTGATGCGTTTGATGGTAAACATCTATGGTTATTAATAAACGAGGAAGAACTTCATTCAAGTCATGTGTATGGGGATGAATCACCGAAGGGAGACGAATATACAAAGAGTCTAGTGTCTTTTAAAAGCTCATCCTCAGGACAGAAAGGAGAATATAATTCGGACTTTGAAGAAAGAATAAGGATTATTGAGAATTACAAGAATATAAGAGATCTAGAATAATAATATTGACAAAAAAGTGGTTCATCAAGGACGTAATTTCTAAATTTGAGTGGACGACTCCTATATTATCACTTGATTACTATACCGATTTCTTGCCTTCTGCAAAAGATATCGATGAAATATCATAAAATTGCAGTATCATAAGAGTCGAATTAAATAACGATCGTCAACAGTGCTCGTTACAACAAATTTAATTTACCAAGAATAAAAAATTTCTCGAATTGTAGACTGTTTCTAAGCCTATGAACGTTAGCTTGCGTTTTTCTTATGACTTGCCCAATTTTTGAAACTTTGAAATTGCCGATTTCAAGTCCTGTAAATTCATAGCAGGATGTACCTCTACATTGGCATCGAATCCTTGGAATAGAGGTTCCGCAATCGCAGGTATCATATCTGGGCTTGGTAGATCTAAAACAAAGACAAATGTTCTGTTTCCATTTACCTCTGTAAAGTATGATGCCTCACAATTGAATTTATTGATATAGTCTTCGATTTTATTCAAGAAATTGGGATCAAGAACCGCTTTGTTGCCCGCTACTGTTGGAACCATTGCTCTGACTATGACTCTCATAATTAATTTTCAGTTGAAAATAGAATGTGCAACTATAAATACTCTTGCTTAGATTTGCTAGCAAAGTCAGAAGGATTCGACCGAACCGACAAACCTGAGATATTTTTGTCTGATAATTTTGATACTTCAATGGTATTTATCGAATACTAGGCTTTACTGTGAAAATATAATTCGACTAATTTTCTGAGCGCGATTTATGCTATTGATAGATAGCGAAGTAATGCTACTCAGCCTTGAAACAGCATTAGATAATCTGGAAAAGGGTGGAGGTAAGGTTCTCTTAGAGGAGATTGAACTATAGATGTACAATGGCCTATTCACAACAATGGCTGCCATCTTGGTATTCACCACTTTGACAACCACTGCTTTTGCACATGTAACAGCCCAGCAACGATATAACGACGGATATAATGCAGTGCTCAATTCACGCTACTGCCCCGTCAAGTCCCCCTTCTGTATCACTAGCGATTTGGGCGTGGGTTTGTTGATTAGATTACGGGCAAAATCCTTCTAATTATATTGTGTACCATCAAGCGTGAGCGATGGAGTAAAGGAACATGGCCTGAAAACTATCGAGTATATCAAGGAAAATTCAAACTAGTTGCTCAGACTGATTGTACGATAAACCTTGGAACACGCAAATCATAAGATAAGAAATGCCAACACGTAGACGACGTCAAGCACGAGCAGCTATCCAAAAGATTTTCTATCCACACTAAAGACGTATACTGATTAAGAAAAATTTTTATTCGACAGATTTATTCTTATTGCGAAGCGATATCGAAGAAGAAGAAAAGGAAGATAAAGATGACGATGAAGGAAAAATCTATTCAGTATAAAGCAGCTTTAAGAAACCTAATTTTTGCATTGGTAGCATCGGCGTTAATTGCAAATTCCATAATAATTTTTGCTGATTCAAGTAGTAAGCATGCTTTTGCTTTAATAGAGCTAGTTGTAACTGCTAGCGTTGCTTCAAGCTTAGGCATT